>NZ_JAILWA010000013.1 GCF_025699255.1 Nitrosopumilus sp.
ACAACAGATGACACAACAGATGACACAACAGATGACACAACAGATGACACAACAGATGACACAACAGGTAATGAAATCACTGTTGAATTATCTGAAGAAATTGGTCTAACAGGGAATTAAGATTGATTCTAAAGAACTCTTTTTTTCTTTTAGCTTTGTTTTCCATAGTTTTCTCTTTCTCTCAATTTTCTTATGGTGATGTGGGAACTATCACTGTTGACTCATTTGATGTAGATTATAAAATTGAAAATGGGTTACTTGACACAATTTTCTTAGATCCTGATTTTATTGAATTAATTATTACGATGGACACAACATCGGATGGTTCTGTTGAAATAACTATTCCTCGTTCATTACTAGACTCAAAATTTGATACTTTAGATGATGTTTTTTTTGTTTTAGTAGATGGATTTGAAACAGATTATGCAGAAATCAAATCAACATCTGATTCTAGAACACTTGTAATTCCATTCTTTTCAGGTGACTCTGTGATTGATATTATTGGAACTGACGCCCTGAATCCATTTTATACCGAACCTGAAATTCCTTCTTGGATTAAAAATAATGCAGGTTGGTGGGCTGATGGACAAATTGATGATGATGCTTTCATTCAAGGAATTCAATATATGATTTCTGAAGAAATAATGAATATTCCCCAAACAGAATCTGGTGAATCAATTGGAAATGAAATTCCTTCTTGGATTAAAAATAATGCAGGTTGGTGGGCTGATGGACAAATTGATGATGATGCTTTCATTCAAGGAATTCAATATATGATAACAAATGGTATTTTACAGGTATAATTAGACTCAATCCAACAAATTATGCATAGACTTCAAATCTTTTTTGAATGGTTCTAGTGATGCAGGAATTTCAATCTTGATTGAATCTTTTAATGAGAGATTTTGAGCTTTTTTCTCATTCCATACTTTTGAGTTGAATTCAGAAATTTCTTTTGTCACATTACTTTTCTCTTCAATATTTTCAGGTTCTACTTGTTTTTCTCTATGAATACTATCTTTTGAATACAATTCTTTCCAAAGATGTTCTGTAATAAATGGCGTAATAGGAGCTAATAATTTTAAAATTGTTGATAGAGTTTTGTGTAGTGTAAAAATTGCACCGTCTCTTTCTTCATCTGAAAAATCAATTCCATATGCTCTTGCCTTTACCATTTCAATATAATGTGCAGCAAAAATATTCCATGTAAATTCTCTAATGGCAATTGCTGGAATAAAGAAATTATAATCTTCATATCCTCTCCTACATTCTTTTACTAGTTGATCCAATTCTGCTAAAATCCATTCATCTGATGCAGAAAGTTTTCCTGATTTGATTACTGGAAAACTAGACAAAAATCTTGACACATTCCATAATTTACTAAGGAATTTTTTTGTTGATTCAATTTTTTGTTCATTACATCTAAAATCATATCCATGATTTATTTCACTTGCACTCCAAAACCTAAAAGTATCTGCCCCTAATTTTTCAATGACTGGTAAAGGATCTATTGCATTACCTTTACTTTTACTCATCTTCATCCCTTTTTCATCCAAACCGTATCCCATCACCCAAGCTTCAGACCATGGCTTTTCTCCTGTTAATTGTTCACATCTTAGAAGTGTATAGTATAACCAAGTTCTTACAATATCTTTTGCTTGAGGTCTGATTGATGCTGGATAAACTTTTTTGAAAAATTCTTCATCTCTGTTAAATTTACTTATGAAGAGAGGTGATACACTAGAATCCATCCATGTATCAAATGTTCGTTCTTCACCTACAAATTCAGCAGAATCACACTTGATGCAATTGCTGATTGGACAATCTTCTTCCCAAGGTCTGTAATACTTACCCGGCTCAGGCACATGTGGTTCTGAACATTTTTTACAATACCAAATTGGGATTTCTGTTCCATAATATCTTCTTCTAGATATTGGCCAATCAATATTGATAGATTCTAACCAATTCATCAGAATTTGTTTATGCATTGAAGGATGAAATGTTATTTCTTGACCTAATTTTTTGATCTTTTCAACTGATTCTTTTTGTTTTAGGTAATATTCTTCCATAGGAATTATTTCGATTGGAGTCTTGCTTCTTTCTGATACTGGTGTTCTGTGAACAATATCTTCAACTTTTTCTAAAAATCCTTTAGTCTCTAAATCCTCTATGATTTTTGTTCGTGCTTGCTTTGGTTTTAATCCTGCATATTCTCCTGCTACTTCTGTCATTCTACCATCTAATCCAATTGCAACAATTTCTTCTAATTCTAATTCTCTAAATAATGCCACATCATTTTGATCACCGTAACTACATACCATCACAGCACCAGAACCAAATTCCTGTTGAGCTGAATGATGAGTTCTTAGTTCCACTTCTACATTTGTAATTGGAACAATTATTTTTCTCCCAATATATTGATTATATCTTTCATCTTCTGGATTTACAATGATTGTTCTACATGCACAAAGTAATTCAGGTCTAGTACTTGCAATAATTATTTCCTTATCTGTATCCTTGATTTTAAATTTCATATAAACTAATTTTGTAGATAGATCTTCATACAGTATTTCTGCATCAGCAATAGTTGTACCTGATACCCAATCATAATTGTTAGGTCTGTTTGCTAAGTATACTTGTCCTTTTTTCCATAATTCAATAAACGTTGATTGTGTTAGTGCTCTGTATTCTTGCGAATCTGTTCTATAGTAATTTGAAAAATCTCCGCTGATTCCTAAACTTTTCATTATTAAGATCATTTCTGCCTCTAAATCATCTAGTGCTTCTCTACAAAGATTCAGAAACTCCCCTCGTTCTGTTTCTCTCATTCTAATTTTGTGTTTTTTCTCTGTATACAATTCAACAGGAAGACCATTCCTGTCAATTCCTATTGGAAAATAGACATTTTTTCCAGCCATTCGTGCAGTACGTGCAATCATATCAATTTGTGAATAGTGAGCTGCTGCTCCAATGTGCCAAGGTCTGCCTGATGGATATGGGGGAGGTGTATCTATCGTGTAATTATCTTCTTGAGGCACAAAATCATAAATTTTATCTTCTTCCCATTGTTGTAGAATTTTCTTTTCTAATTCTGGATTCCATGCTTTTTCTGATATTTTTGGTTCCATCTTCCTAACTATCTTTCTATGTTTGAAATAATGTGAGATCCTTTATTGTAACCTTCATAGATGTAAACACCTACTGCTTCTACATTTGATGGCATTTTTGGTACTAACAGTTTAATTATTTCGCTTGAAAGATTTTCAACTGTAGCTTCTCCTTCTAAAAGATACGTGGTGTTTTTAGGAACTTGTAATTCAAACATTCCTTTGGGGCCTTCAAATTGAATATGATAATGTGAATCATCTTCTTTTTGTAAATATTTTCTATTAATGAAAAATTTATGATCAAATACATTAACAACTTCTTTGATGATTTTTTTAGCTTCTCCAAAATCTAAAAGAAGATTATCTTTCATTTGTCCTACCAATTCTACCATTACTGATGAAGTATGTCCATGTAATATGGAACATTTTTCAACTAATGGTAAAATATGTGCATAATCAAATGAGAATGATGCATCTTCTAAAAATATTGAACCTGTTTGTGGAGTTTTATCATAAAATACAATATCTTGTAATTCTTTTATTTGTGCAACATATTTTGCATGTCCTATTGCCATGATTTTATTTTGAGGAAAATCTTCTTTGATTTGCTTGTATTTTTCAATATCTTCATCAGTATCAATTACTTCAATCAATCCTTTTTCTGTTTTGAAATCTACTGTAACCTCAATTCCATTCTTTAAAGTAACTTTGTGATTGTACTCATAATCTTGTTCAAGAAATGTGAGCATTTGAGCCACTGTTAATTCTGTTCTTGTTTTAAGTAAATTTCCATTCTTATCGATATATCTAAAATCAGAATCCAGAATTGTAGGACTTGAAGCCATGTGAAGTCAACTGACTATGGATATAATATAAATTCTGTAATGGATGTGACTATATTTCTCCAAAAATCTTATGCCAAAGAATTTAAAATTCTAGCCAGATTTACATCATTTTTTGTAATGCCTCCAGCATCATGAGTTGTTAGGTCAATGATTATTCTATTGTATACATTAAACCATTCTGGATGATGATTCATTTTTTCAATTTCCATGGCAGATCTGGTCATAAAACCAAAGGCCTGATTAAATGATTCAAATTCAAATTCTTTATGTAGTTTTTCATTAACAACACTCCAACCAGGTAATTTTTGTAATTCTGCTTCAATATCTGCTTGAGACAATCGTATCATACTGTTCGGAATATAATGTTAAATTAAAAGATTCATTCATTACCCTACAACAGAATATGTATAATAGATAATGGATGAAATAAACCAAAAATTACTTGAAAAAATAAAACAATCTATTTCTGAAACTGTCAAAAAAAAGAAAATAGGAATTGCATTTTCTGGTGGTGTTGACAGCACATTAATTTCAAAAATTTGTTCAGATATGGAGTATGATATTACATTACTAACCATTGGATTTTCTGAATCACACGATATATTATTTGCAAAAGAAGTTAATGAATATCTTAATTATACTCATCATATTTATGAAATTGATTCAGAAACATTTCCAGACATCTCTTCAAAAATTAATCAAACAATAAAGACTGATAATTTATCATGGAATGAAAATTGTATTGCATTTTATTATGTTTCAAAGTTGGCACACGAATTAGATCTTGATACCGTGATTACTGCAAATGGAATAGATGAATTGTTTTGTGGCTATAATGCATATAGGGAAGCATTTTCTGGAGGTGAATCTAAAATTAATGAAGTTATGATTACAAAATTAGAAAATGAATTAAAAATGATGAAAGCTGTAAATCTTATTGCATCTGAATTCGGAGTACAAATACTACAACCATTACTTTCGTCAAAATTTATTGAATATGCAAAATCTATTCCCATCTCTGAAAAAATTCATGATTCTGAAGATCTATACAGAAAGCACATTATTAGAAAATTAGCCAAACAAGTTAATGTACCCGACCTTTCTTGTACAAAACGAAAAAAAGCGTTACAATACGGTTCTAAAATTCACAAAGCCTTACTGAAAACTAGATAAATTTCTTAACTGTCTTCTGAACTGATTTTTGTACATTGTTTATGATTGTAGGAGATGCACCCAAATGTTTTTCTGGTGAAAATATTGCATCAATTTCTTTATCAGACAAATTCGAAGAAAATGCTTTATCTTTTTTTATCGCATCTTTGTAGAACATTCCTTTATCGTTTGCCTCAAATGCAACTCTTTGAACATCTCTATATGCTACAAATCTTGGAATGCCTTTTTTGATTAATGCCTCTAATACAAATTCTGCAAATATTTGACCTTTTGTAATGTATAGATTATCTACAATTCTTTTTTCATTTACCATCAAATTTGAAACAATCCTCGTCATGGTTTCTAGCATTTCGTCAACTAGAATGGATACTGTTGGGATTACAAATCTTTCATTAGCTGAATTTGAAAGATCTCTTTCATGCCATAATGGAATATTTTCAAAAGATATTGCAACTTGACTCCTAACTAATTTTGATAACGATGATACTCTTTCACTCTTTATTGGATTTCTTTTTACGGGAACTGCACTACTACCCATTTGTCCTTTCTTGAATTGCTCAGCAACCTCTCCTATCTCAGTTCTTTGTAAATTTCTAATTTCTATTGCAATTTTTTCTAATGTGGTTCCAATTAATGCTAATTCAAACACATATTCTGCATATCTTTCTCTAGGAACAACTTGGGTTGTTACTTCTGCTGGAAATAATTTTAATCTCTTGGCTGCTCTTTTTTGAACTTCTAATGATTTTGCACCCATTAAAGAACCTGTACCTACAACTCCTAGAGTTTTACAAATCAAAATTCTTTTCTTAATCTCTTCGATTCTTTCTACATGTTTTGCCATTTCTGCAGCCCAGTTTGCAAATTTTAATCCAAATGAAATAATGCTTGCATGTTGTCCATGGGTTCTACCTACTGCTGGAATTTTTGAATAAGAAACAGCTTTTTTTGCTAGAATTGATGCCATCTCTGCAACTTTGGGTTCAATAATTTGTAATGCGTCTCTCATCTGCATTGAATTACTTGTATCAACTAAATCATTACTTGTAAGACCATAATGAATCCAGGGTCTTGCATTTTTAGAACATTTTTCACTTAATGATTCCACTAAGGCAGCTGTATCATGATCACTTTTTGCTTCTAACTGTTTGATTCTTTTTGCAGTAATTTTTCCAGATGTTGCAACCTTGTGTATCTCTTTACCTACACTTTTTGAGATCATACCAATTTCACTTTGAGAAATGGCTGCAGCACCTTCGATCTCTAATTGATAATCTACTTTCTTTTGTTCACTGAAAATCTCCATCATTTCTTTGGTACCATAACGACCATTATCAATAGGTAAAATTGCCAATGTTTCTATTTTTTAGACATGGAAAATAAATCTACTCATGATGTCTGAATCTAATTAACTCTGTCTCTTAGTTGATGACAATCGCACAAACAACCTTTTTGACATTTCATTCTCTTACAGTCTGAGCATACATTTTTTCTCCAATAAGGGGCAGTATTCATCTAATACCTCTGTGTAACTTTGAAAGTTCTTCTTTTTACTTGAAGAAGAATCTTGATCAAATACAACGTCCAAATTCCCATTAAGATATAGTATAATATACTCAGATCAGGTTCATCCTTGATTTCTCTTGGCTCTTCTTCTGCAGGTAGATCAAAAGGAGGCATGTAAACAATACCTAACAAAATAGGTATAGTAACTAATACAATAATCGGTAATGGCATAATTTCTTCTAATTATATGGACTATAATTGGTAAAAATCTTTGCAACTGAATGAAAATACATGTCTCTTACATCATCTTCAACACATACGGCTAACAAATTTACAATATCTGTTGCAGTAATTATCCCTACAATTTCATCATCATCTACAACTGGTAACTTCCTAATTCCTCTTTCATGCATTAGATCTGCTGCCATTCTAACTGATTCATCTGAATTAATTGAGAACAATGGTGTTGACATGATTTGTTTAACAGGGTCTGTGATTTGATATGCATGAGCTGCTACTTTTACTGAAAAGTCTCTATCTGTAATTATCCCTACAGGTAAATTATCTTCTGTCACAATAACTGCCCCTACTTTTGCATCCTCCATCATTTTAGCTGCTTCATTAATTGTCATTGTAGAATCTACAGAGATAACTGATTTAGTCATAACATCTGCAATTGTCATTGTTTTCCCATTTGTCATTTTCACTTTAACATTGGAGAATTGATTATTTTATTATCTTCTAGAATCTCAAAGCTGAAAATCATACTAGATAATCTAAATCCACTTTAAATTAAAAAAAATCAGTTGATTACTTGGTGGCAATTCAGATAAAGAAGATTCTAGTACCTTTGGATGGTTCTTCAAACTCATTTCGAGGTCTTGATATTGCAATTCATATGGCAAGAGAGTCACACGCAACTATTACTGGCCTTTACGTGGCAGGAATTGTAAAACCTAGAACTAATGATCCTATCACTCCTTTAGAGAAAATTTTACTTGGAAATGCACAAAAAATTATGAAAAAAGCCAAGTTAAAGGCTGCAAAACAAGGAATATTATTTTTTGATAGGGTGTCATATGGTGATGAAGGAAAAAGAATTGTTGAGGTTGCAGATAAACAAAATTTTGATCTGATCGTGATTGGATCTAGAGGAATGAGTGCAACAAAAGAAATTTTCTTAGGTAGTACATCTAACTATGTGCTTCACAAATCAAAGAAACCTGTTCTTATAGTGAAATAATATTAAAAAATAATTACACTTTACTAGGAAATCTAACTTCTTGTTCTCTTTTTTACTGCTGCAACTTTCTTTGATGATCTGACTTCTTTTGCTTTAGCACTAGCTTTGCTGACTTTTCCTTCTTTTTTCATAGGTTTTCCACTTCTTCTAGCAGCTCTTGAAGCAGTTGCTCTGATTTTTTGCTCTTCTTTTTGTTTTTCTTTCTCTTCTTCTGAAATTACTCTTCTAACCATACTTGATAAAATAATTTTATCATAGATAAGTTAGCTCATTAATCCTTTGATTGATTTTTTTTAAAACTATCTTTCTATTATTCCAGTGTCTTGTAAAACCCATTCTAAAGCTTTGAAATACCCTTGTTTGAAATTCTTTTCATCAATTGCCCAATCAGGATTCGATCTTAGTTCTGCAAGTAATTGATTTGCTTTTTGTGTGATTACATCTTCATCTAACATACTTTAGAATTAACATTGATTAATTTAAAATTATTTTACAAATCTTCTGATGATTTAAATTGGATTGAAAGGAATTTTTACCCATACTCATGTCTTCTACTAATCCCAGAAAAATTGGTGAAAATCAATACCAAATTGATGCTGATACAAATCTTGGAATGAAGGTTCCAGTTAGGATTTATGCTGATGAACCTTTAATGCAAAAAATGCTTTCTGATAGAACAATCATGCAGGCACGAAATGTAGCCTCAATTCCTGGAATTGTAGGACATAGTGTTGTATTGCCTGATGGTCATGAAGGATATGGTTTTCCTGTTGGCGGAGTTGCTGCAATGGATGCTGAAGAAGGAATGATCAGCCCTGGTGGTGTTGGATATGATATCAACTGTGGTGTTAGATTGCTTCGTTCAAATTTATCAGAACAAACAGTTCGTTCAAAACTTAAAGAACTTGTAACAGACCTTTTCAGCTCAATTCCATCTGGTGTTGGTTCTAAGGGTGCAGTTAAACTTACACATTCAGAACTTGATGAAGTTTTAGTCAATGGAGTAAATTGGGCAATTGATCATGGTTATGGTTCATCAGATGACGCTGATGTCTGTGAAGAAAATGGTCAAATTCCAAATGCTGATCCAAACAAGGTCTCTGAAAAAGCAAGAAAACGTGGGGCTCCACAGTTGGGAAGTTTAGGTTCTGGAAATCATTTTCTTGAAGTTCAAAAGGTTGCAGAAGTTCATGATCAAGAAGCAGCAAAGAGAATGGGAATTGAAGAAGGAACTATCACAATTTTAATTCACTGTGGTTCTAGAGGCTTTGGTCACCAAGTATGTAGTGATTATCTTAGAGTTTCAGAACAAGCTATGCAAAAATATGATATCAATTTACCAGACAGAGAACTTGCATGCGTTCCAAATAATTCTGAAGAAGGAGAATCGTATAGAAAAGCAATGTTTTCAGCATTAAATTTTGCATGGAGTAATAGGCAAATGTTAACTCATTGGACAAGAAATTCTTTTCAACGCATATTCAATCAATCAGAATCAGATCTAGATATGAAATTAGTTTATGATGTTGCTCACAATATTGCTAAAGTAGAAAAACACAAAGTTGATGGCTATGACAGAAATTTGGTTGTTCATAGAAAAGGTGCTACCAGAGCATTTCCTGCAAATCGTGATGAAATACCATCAAAATATAGGGATTTAGGACAACCTGTTTTAGTTCCTGGTTCCATGGGAACTGCAAGCTGGATTTTACTTGGTCAACCTAATTCTATGAATTTGAGTTTTGGTTCTACTGCACATGGTGCTGGAAGAACAATGTCAAGATCAAAGGCTAGGCGAAATTATACTGAAAATGATGTCAAAAAATCTCTCAATGACAAGGGCATATTTATCAAAGCATTAACCAGAGATGGGGTGGTGGAAGAAACCCCTCAAGCATACAAAGATGTTGATTCTGTAGTAAATGTCTCCCATAATCTGGGAATTGCCACAAAAGTTGCCAAATTAGTGCCTATTGGTGTGATTAAGGGTTGAGCGAAGATTCTGAACTAGAAAGACTAAAGGCAAAAAGACTTGCAGAAATGCAAAAAAATATTTCTACAAAAAAAGAACCTGAGCCAACTACAGACAACACAAAAGACACACTTTCTGAAAATCCTAGAGATTCTCTGATCAAAGTTCTTGGGTTTAGAGGATCAGAGGTTTTAGAAAATGCAGAAATTCAATTTCCTAATGAAACTAAAATGATTATTCAAAAATTATCTGAATTAATAAAATCTGGTGAAATCAATGAAACTATTGATGGTGGTAAATTACTCACACTGTTTAGATCAGTTGGACTAAATGTAAGAATGGCCACAAAAATTAATGTAGAACAAGATGGAAAATTTGTATCACTAAGTGACAAACTTAGTAATCAATCATCAAATGATGGTGATGATTAATGAATATTGTTTTAGAAATTGGAACAAAAAATTATGAAGATGACTTATTCTTAATCAAAAAATCATTATCTCATATGGAAAGTCTTGTTAGTGGTTACAACGGTTATGTTCTTAGTGAACCATCATCAAAATTTGGATGGACTTTTTTCAAATTAGCTTTCAAACCTGATTTACAAAATGGAATTCAAGAAAAATTCTCTGACATGATTGATAAATATCAAGCAAACGATGCAACGGAAAAATTTACTAAATTTATGGCAGACTATTTTACATCTAAAGGATGTAATTTGAAAATAAAAATATCTGACTAGACTCTTCTTCCTCTTTTTCCACCTTTCTTTCTGGTGGTGTCATGAGGAATTGGTGTAACATCATCTATTCTTCCAATTTTAAATCCGCCTCTTGCCAATGCTCTGATGGCAGCTTGTGCACCTGGACCAGGAACTCTGGAACCAACTCCACCTACAGCGCGAACTCTGATATGAAATCCTGTAAATCCTTTTGTTCTTGCTGATTCAACAACAGCATTTGCAGCTTTCATTGCAGCAAATGGTGATGATTCATATCTATCTGCATTAACATGATTTCCTCCTGAACTAATGGAAACTGTTTCTCCTCCTGTTAGGTCAGTCATGTGAATAATTGTATTATTGTAACTGCTGTAAATATGGGCAATACCCCATTTCTCAGGGCCCTCTTTTTTGGTTTCTGGTTGAGATTTTACTTCTTCTACAGCTTCTACTTCCTCTACTGCTGTTTCAATCTCTTCGACTTTTGCTTCTTTAACCTCAGCTTCGACTTCTGACAATGTCTACTCAGACCTTAAAGGGTTTAAAATACATTGATTTTCATATCTTGCCTTAATTTGGACACTTGGAAGCAAATCCCTGACTATTCATATACTATATTGGGTTGATTGCATTAATTGGCTTCAATTCTTTTATTGGCAATTGGAATAGCAGTTACTGTTGCATTAATTGGATCAGTCTTAATTCAATTTCTAACACCGATCACTGACTCTGCATTATCTCCATTAGAAAAAAACTGCCAGCAAATAGCCAACGAAGGATATCGAATCCATGCAACGTATCCTGATTCACACCCAGATGAACTTCCAACTGATGATTTTAAGCGATTGATATACTTGGATGAATTATGGATTACAGAATGTGTTAATGTATTGCCTGCAGAATCTGTTTTTAGTATCGTAAATAATGTTGAACGAGATTTTTCACACGGTGAATAATCAACTAAGATGTTTCCATCCTAAATCCTTCAAACGAATCAATTTTGATTCTTTATGAACAAAAACACCGTTGCCTTTTGATACATAACCTATTTCTATAATTGGAATTTTCAGTAATTTGGCATTTTTTTTAATTATGTTTCTATTAGTTGGATTTGTTGTAAATACAAATTCATATTCTTCTCCTCCATTGAACACAATATCGTTCAAATTTAATTTGAAATCTTTTGAAAATTCTTTCAAATCCTTCAAACATGGGATATTTTCTATTACAAACTTTTTCTTGCTCTGCTTTGACATTTCATTTAGAGTGGTAGATAATCCATCACTAGAGTCCATAGATGATGAAAAATATTTTTTATTTTTTAACCCAAACTCTAGTCTGGGTTTTGGATTTGTGACTGAATTGATAGCTTTTTTTACCAAAGACTTACTTCCACGCTTTTTGTCTAGCAACATGCTTAATCCTACAGAAGTATAGCCAAATGGTCCTGTCACAAATATCAAATCTCCTTTCTTGGAATCCTTTCTTGTAACTATTTTGTCTGTAATTCCAAAAAGACATACGTTGAACACCAGTTCCTTCCCTCCGTTCGTATCGCCGCCAAGAAACAAAATATCAAACTCTTTACATGTCTTTTTGAAACCTGATACAATTTCGTTAATTTTTGGGCGTGACATTGTATCTGGAAGATTTACTGAAATCATTAGATATTTTGGTTTGACCCCTTTTGAAGCAAAATCACTTACACAAGCAACTATGCTCTTTCTTGCAGCATCTAAGAGATTCATCTTTGAGGGAATATCTGTACTTTCTACTAGCGTATCTGTTTTAGCAACTATCTTTATCTTGTCAAAATTTAAAATTTCTACATCTTCAGATTCAAATTTTTTATTGCCTAAACCTTTTTGAAAAATTTTAATTATTTCTGTTTCATCTAATTTTTTCATAACTTTTATTCACCATTTCTATTGTGTTTTTTACAATTTCATTACACTTTTCTTCATTATTTGATTCAGCTGAAACTCTAATGATGTCTTCTGTGTTTGATTTTCTAATCAATACCCAACTGTCTTCATCAATAATTCCTTTAACCCCATCCATTGCAATAGTTTCTGAATAATCTTTAGAGAATTCTGATTTTATTTCATCAATAACTTTATCGTGAAACTCTGAATCAATTTCTGTCTTATCTCTAATTTGATGAAAACTTTCCATATGGTTTAGTATATCATTGAATTCTGCAGTTCCTAACATCGATGCAATTAAACCACTGGATAGTATTCCTTCTCTACAATAATTAAACTCTGGTAGAATGAAACCTCCACTACTTCCCTCTCCCCCTGCTTGTGCATTGTTTTTTAACATTAGATCTATTACATTCGCTTCTCCTACTTTGGATCTTTGAACAGTTCCGCCTCTTTCTTTGATATATTTTTCAATTGAGACACTAGTATCAATACTTAAAACAAATTTTTTGTAGCCTAACTCTAATGATTTTGCTACACCCAACCCCAATGTAACATCTGGTGTTTGCTTTTTACCTTTTCTTACAACAACTAATCGATCACCGTCTAAATCAAATGCAAATCCAATATCTTTTTTATCACTTGATGTAATCAAGTCAGATAAATTATCTGATGTTGGATCAGGACCACGTGTACATCCAGCCAGATCTTCATTAAGAATTTGAACCTTGCACCCAATTTCTCTTAGTAATTCAGGTGCAAATCCCTTAGCAGCACCCCCTCCAATATCCACTACAATTTCTGGATTATTTTCTATGTTGCCTATGATTTTCTTTGCATCCTCAATATATGACGATGATATATCAGACTCTACTCCGATATTTGTTTGAGTTATTTCTTGATGTTGTAAAATTTCTGGGAGTTCCTGTTCATTTATTCCCCTTCCTTCTATGATGAATTTCATTCCATTCCATTCTAATGGATTGTGTGATGATGAAATTACTATTCCTGCACCATATTTTCTTGATTCTCTAAAAACTACTGGGGTTGGAACTGTTTCTAAATTTAAAACATCTATTCCATTTTTCATCAATGTTGCACTTGTTACTTCTTTTACCATTTGACCTGATGGCCTAGTGTCTTTTCCTACTACACACTTTCCAGATTTTATTAATATTGAAAAATTATTACTAAATTCAAGAATGTCTTTTAAGTTAAGATCTTCTCCAAAAATTCCTCTAATGCCAGAAATTGTTTTTTTCATTTAGTCCATTTCGGAAAGGCTTTTTATTAACTCTGATGGATTTATCCAAACGTGCCTTGGTAGCTCAGCCTGGTAGAGCGAACGCCTCGTAAGCGTTAGGTCACGGGTTCAGATCCCGTCCGAGGCTTGATACATTTTTAAAAATTTGAAAATAATACTAATTTGATTCTTCAAAGGTTTCAATGTCTATTTCTAATTCTTTTCCTAAACCTTCCCACCATTGTTTTGTTTGTTCTGTCAAATACTCCCCTCATAATTTACTTGAAATTGTCCTTTATAGATCTGTCGGTTGATTAATAGTTGATCAATCGCTGATAGACTATCAAAAAATTCTAGTTTTCTTTTTGCTCTTCTTGTTTTCTTTTCATCTTTCTGTAAATGATTATCATCAATGTACCTCCTGCACATCCCCAAAATAATTCAGAAGTCCCATTTTTTATCCCATATGGTTCAAAAACTCCTACAAACCCTAATGTCATTATTGCAACAAGAACAAATCCAATAATTTCAAGTATTTTAGTCATTTACTGCTCATTTTGAGTAATCAAAAAGATATATGGTTTTGTAAAATAATCTCTTTATGGACAAATACCTCTTAGTCATTTTGATTTTTATGGTTGTAACTATTCCAATTGCATTTTTCGAACCTTCAACTGGTGATCTTAGAAACCCTCCTTTCTTTAATTTAATGTGGGCTGCAATAGCAGGAATAATTATCATAGTTTTGTACAGTTCTTTCAAAGAAAGACAAGAACGAAGAAAGGCTAATGCTAAACGAAGATCTAGAAAATGAATCTAAAGCTCTAAACCAAAAGATTCTGCAATACTTGAAAAGTTAACATAAGAATCCAAATACTGTCTGCCTTTTGAAGTGATGACAAAAGTATTTTTTCCATCAAATTCTATTTTGTTGATTAGACCAGCTCCTGTCAAATTCTCTAAAAATTTTGATAATCTTGAATGTGATAGATTAGCTTTTGTAAGAAGTGATGTTGTTTTGATGCCTTCTTGGCCAGACTGTTGAGTGGCAGTTAGTAAATCTGCAACAATTTGCATACTGGTTCTATAGGAAGCCATACGTAACTACATCCCACTCTATGATATAAGGGTATTACCATTAATTCAGATCAGATAAATAAGCTCTGACCTGATTTTCGTGCAATGTCTTCTCGACCCTCAATTCCTTGGTATGATGATTTTGTGGGTGTTGCGTATAGGTATTATGATCTTAGAATGAATGTCGTTCCATTATTTACAGAGAGAAAAGAGGCAGCATCTCTTTGGCATGACACAATTCATCCTTGGGTAGATCCTTCAATCAAAATCAGATTCTTGGAGATTGATGACAAATATTGGTTCATCATGGGATCAGATTCTCAAAAACCTGACACAAATCTTTCATTCTTTAAAGAATTATCAAAGTCAGAAAACTATGAGAGATTCAAAAAAGGCCATGGAGGAGAAGCATATCTACGATTAGGAGTTTACACAAAAAAATCTCTTGATGATGCAAAGAAAGATGCAATATGTAATTGTGGTCATGAAGCTCAAGACCATGATGAAGGTGATGGAGATGTTTGCTTATTCAATAAATGTGATTGTAAAAAATTCTCTAGCTTCCAAGTTAATTTACTAAAAAAGAAAAAAACTATTACGGACATTAAATTTTTAGATGAAAAAGATGTACAAGACGATCCTCTTGTTTGGAATTGTATTAATACAAATAAGTTATCTAAAACAAAAGAAAATTAATCTAAATGTTTGTTAACTCTGATATGTTCTCCAGGATAATGTTCATCTACTTTTTTTGAATAACATTTACCGCATAATGTACCTTCAATTTTCCATTCTTCCATTGCTTTAAAACGAAATCCTACAGTTTCGTTACAAATAACACATTTTTCTTTTTTCCCCAAAGCATTTCTGTTCTTTTTAATCAATATAAAAAACATTCTAGAATTCATCTTGTTTAGAAAAATTATGTTAAATATTACTAATTTGTACTGATTTTAGGTAGCAAGTCTGACCAATGTAAACCTCCTGCAAGATTTTTACTTGGTTAGACTACTGCCTTTAAAATTAAAATAAACTGTTTGTGAGTTTTTTCAATGCCAAAATCTCTTCTTCTTCTTGTCTGATTTTTTTATCGATTACCCTAAGCATTGAATCATTCCAGACATGTTGAGAAAAGAAATTGTGTTTAGTATTTGCCAATTCAATCTCGTCATCTACTACTGTATCTTCAAGAAATTTAGTCACAATTACATCTGTAATCTTCAAAATTCTTGAATTTAGTTTGAAACTATGGAAAATGGGCTCTAATTTTCTTATATCTACTTTAAAATCCCCTTTTGATTCAAGAATTTTTTTGTGCAGAATTCTAAAATATACTGCTACAAAGAATAATGTCGCATATCTTTTTGTTTTATGTCCACCTTGCTTTCCATATTTCAATGATTTCTTAGCAAATTCTTTTACAAGATATGGATACAACAAAATTCTGTAATCATCTTTTAGATTATCATTGAATATGTCATCATATTTACTCCCTCTTGGAAGAAATTGAGCTGGTGAGCTGTATGCTTCTGTAGGTCTTTGTTCAATTCCTGCAACCAAAGATTGTATTGCATCTTTTGCAACTATGACCTTCTTGTGATTGTCTGGAAGATAGTTGTTGTATATTGTATCTCCATCATATTCACATTGTTTTGATTTAGTTTTTGTATCAAAAGACCCTGCTTGTATTTCATAAAAATAACCACAATTTTTTAATTGTGATTTAATTGATTTATGAAAATCCATTAACGAAACTAGATCTTTTCCTCTAACAGAATTCTGAGAATTTCTATATTTTGTAATATTGTTTTGTTCTTGTTCATCATCTGCTTTTATGATCGTTACTGTCATAGAACCTTCCATATTTTTTGTTCTTTTTGAATGATCAAGAATAGAATTAGATGTTTGAGCTCCATTGACGATTTGAGGAGCATGAAGTTCAATCATATTTTCTCCCAACTCTGAAAAATCGCTTACTACTATGGTAATTCCATTATTGTAAAAGAAAAATTTACCTGGATTACTTTGTAATGTTTCTCTTAATCCTTTGTTTACTGTGGTCTTAAATTGCATCCATTGTCTAATGTTTGATTCAAAAACATAATCTCTATTCTTACTTACAAATTCAGTTAATTCACGTAATTTCAATATGCCTAAGATTGTATTTTCATGTCTGAGCATTCTTTCTAGTTTAATAGATGATTTTTTACCTGCTGCTGGCTTTTTTATCCTATCCCATAATTTTTGGATTATTACTTTTTGATCAATTATCTCTACTGTATCATCATGATAGTCTACTTCTTGATCAGTAACATAACAACATTTTATCTTTAGATTTTTTTCTTTAATTTTTGTTACAAGCTGAGCGAGTTCGGGTCTCATCTTTACAACATCTTTTGCCAGTAATCTCTTTGCATCTTCTTTGAATTTTGCTATTGCCTCAAGTGAATGTGATGTTCCATATTTTGATTGAAATAATCTGATTGTATTATCAGAAAAATCTACTGGAAGATAAGCATCGATACCTAGATCGTTTGCACCGTCTACAATTGCATCTGCAGCATCGTCTTCTGTAGCCTCAAAAACTCTGGTTAAAATCCACTGAAGAAAGTTATTCCCTTTCTCAACCTCACTTTTTGAATTTTCTGCATATTCATGTATGCTTTCCTGAATATTTTCAGCAAATCCTTCTAGAGGAGGACTAGAATTTTTTTGAACTAATAATGTATGTGAGCCAGGAATGTATTCTAACAAACCATTTCCATTTTGAGACAACTAGCCTTTTTGATATGTTATATATTTAGAGAATTTGGTAATTATGTAATAACTTTCAAAAGGATGTGATGTGATTTGATAAAAAAAATAGCTATTGTGGCAGCATTATCGATATTTGGATTGATAATAATCTCACTTGCATTTTTAAACTCTTCAATAGAAAGTGTTTCGGAATCTGAACCTCTTGTAAAGGGTGATGTAATAATGCCTACAAAAGTTTCTCGTCCTGGATGTGAAGAAACTGATAGATGTTACATTCCATCAATTGTCACAATAAATTCTGGACAAAAAGTGACATGGGTAAATGAGGATTCAGCATTTCATAGTGTGACTTCTGGTTCATATGAGGAACCTGTTGATTTGTTTGATAGTGGTCATTTAGATCCCTTTGAATCATATACACTTGATTTTGACGAAAAAGGAACTTTTGATTATTTTTGTACTCTTCATCCGTGGATGAAAGGCCAAGTTATAGTAGAGTAAGGTACCCGAGGGAGTCGAACCCCCTTGTATAAGCTTTGCAGGCTCACGCATAACCGTTCTGCCAGAGTACCGTTTTAAAAAACACAAAATGAATAATTAAACTCTTTAGATTAGAATTTGCTAAATGGCTTTGATGCCAATTTTACATCTTCACCTTTTACAGTTTTTCTACTTGCATGTGATGCCATATCTACTGCACTTTTAGCAATATTATTTGCAATTTCTTCTATAATTCTCCTTAATTCATCCGCTGATTCATCACTAACTCTTTCTGCCCCTGCTTTTTTTAAAATCCTATACATTGCAGATAATCCTAGTTCAGATGATTTCATGATTTTTAATTTAGTTTTTTCCGAAAAAAGATAACGAGTGAAAAAATATCACTAAGGAATCGATTTATACAGACTATTTTAAGAATTGATAAAGAAATGTCTTGGTATGTAGATTCTCATATACATTTGTCAGATCCAGCATATGCCTCAGATATGGAATTTATCTTAAATCAAATGCAGTTTTTAAAACTGAAAGCATGTTGTGTTTCAATGAATTATAAAAATTCATTACAAACTTTAGAACTTGCAGAAAAAAGTGATCTTGTATTACCTTTTATTGGAATTCATCCAGAATATGCTAATCAAGATATTGAAAAAACATCCAAATTAATTGAGGATAATCACATACAAATTTCTGGAATAGGTGAGATTGGATTAGATCCAACATATGTAAATGAAGAAAATGATAATAAAAAACAACATGAAGTTTTTAAAACATTATTGTCATATGCAGAAAAATTTAACAAACCTGTTTCAATTCATTCCAGAAAAAGCCTTGATGAAATTTTTCAAATAATGACTTCCTATAATACAAAACATGCTTTGTTACACTGGTTTGATGGAAGTAAAAAACAACTTGCTAAAGCTATGGATATGGGGTTTTTTGTGTCATATGGACCTGTAATGATTTATGCAAATGACAAACAAACATTGTTGTCAAAAACTGATGAATCTAGAATTCTTGTTGAGACTGATGGGCCCGTTAGATTTTCAAGATGTTTTGAAATGAAATCTGGTCAAATCAGTTTTATTCCCAGTGTTATTTTTTGTGCTTCAAAAATTCTTGGTAAATCCTTTGATGAAATGACATTACTTTTAGAAAAGAATTCAAACTCATATTTGGGAATATAGGTATAAAATACCCCTATCCTTTACACGTTCAGTGGATAGAATAAAACGACTTTCATATGAAGTTCTAGATGGACACAAGTCTAAATTCGGAGAAGATTTCGCTGATAATAAAAAAGCCTTAGATCAAATTTCAATTGTACGATCAAAAGGATTGAAAAATGAGATTGCAGGATATATTACAAAATTCATCAAAAAAGAAATTCGTGAAGAAAAAGCAAAGCAGGCTAGAATTCAAGCATCTAAATCTGAACAACAAATTCAAGAACCCTCTGAAGTTGAGATAACTGAAGAAACAACCACTGAAGAAATTCCTGATGCTATTATTGATGCATCCTCTGAAACAGAATCTTCTGAAACAAAAGAAGAAAAAACTGAATAATTAATAAAATATTGTTTTGAGATTTTAAATTAGTTAGAAATGTTTACTGTAAAGTTTGTAGGTGGAGCAAAAAAATCATTCCCAATGGAGCGTTTAAACATTGACAAATCTGAAATAACAATCCAAGAATTAATTATATTACTTGTAGATCTTAAGCCTAAAGATACTCCTACTCTTGATACTGAAAATGTTTTAATTGCAATTAATGGTGCTGATTCATCTGCAATGAGTGGTAAATCCACAAAAATCAAAGATAATGATATTGTAAGTATAATTCCTATAATTCATGGTGGGGCATTAAATAGACTCACTTTTGAATTTTCAAAAAAACAAATTCAAGCCATAGAAATTAAAGACAAAACTTCAATCAATGTACAATTTCTAGATGAACTTCGAAAAAAATTCCCCAAACTTGTAATCCAGGCAATTTCAAGCGATTTTATCTTAAATCAATATCATTTTAAAAAAATTATTTCGTTATCAATTGAATCTCAAAAAAATAATGTGTTGCTTTCAAATAAACTAGAGACTGACATTCTCATGAGATTTGCTTTAAATACACAAATTTCTAATGCGATAAAAAATGTAGGAATTAAATCCAACAAAAGTTTTGTTCTAGTTGCAATTGGAAACAAAAAAAATTTAAATTCATTATATGTTGAACTAAAACCATTTACTGTAAATTTATTCTTAAAAAATAATGAATTGTATCTTAGAAAATATTTTAAAATTACAAAAAAACATTTTTTTTCAACCTATTCAAAAAATCCATTGGCCGATATTTTAATAGAAAAAGCATCTGTATTATTCTGATATACTTCTTTTAGTTTTTTCTGTACTGAGTATATCTGATTTTTTAAGAATGGAAATTCCTGTTTTATTCCCTAAAATTTCAATTAAAAGAACTTTATCTGGAAATTCTAGTGATACTTTACTTTTAATTTTATTTGCTATCTTTGTAATGATCTCTTTACTAGACAAGTCTGAGTTTCTTTTCTCAATTGAAATTCTATATGTTTCTTCTTTTGTAATTTGATTTGACATTTCTTCAACATTTTTGTCAATTTCATCTATTTTTGATTCAATCACTTTCTGAATTGGAATAATTCTTTTGCAATATCTTATACTCCATGGTTCATCAAGAAGCATTTCTTTGATTTTCCTTACTACTTCTATCGGATCTAATATTGTTTCTGCAGTTAAGATCCCAGACATACTTGTAATTGTAACTTTGATATTCGAATCTCCTAATTCCCCTAAAATATCCTTTAATTCATCTTCTGTTTCTGGCTCTAGATGTCTTGGGCAAGTAATTATGAGATTCATGTTTGTAAAATTTCTTCTTTGTTTAAAGAACCTTCGCGGATAATTTTGACTTCGCTATTATCAATTTCAACTATTGTTGATTCTCCTTTGCTATGAATAATTCCACCATCGACAAAAATATCATAATCATATAATTCCCTAATGCACTTTTCTGGATCTGTACTTGATTGATTTCCAGATATATTTGCACTTGTACCTACAAGAAAATCACATTTTTTCAATAACTCTAATGTACATTTATGATTAGGAACTCTAATAGCAATTTTATTTTCTAAATTTAATGATTGTTTGATTTTTTCATCAGTAACTTTTAAAATTAAAGTAAGAGGACCTGGCCAAAACTTTTTAGCTATTTTTCTAGAAAATTTATCTAAATAAACAATTTTTTCTGCTGTTTCTAATGAATATGTTAAAACTGGAACTGATTTTGAAATGTTTCTAGATTTGATTTCATAGATTTTCTTAACTGCTTCTATGTTGTATGGGTTACAACCTATACCATAAACAGTATCTGTTGGATATACTATAATTCCTCCTCTTTTAATTATCTGTGAAGCTTTTTCAATCCCTTCATCATTACATGATACTTTTAACACTTTTCATCACTCTTTCTTTTTAATTATAATTTACATTAGAATAAGTTTTTAACACTTCATTCTTTAATTTGGAAAGTATGTCATCAGCTGATTATGAAGATACTGATTTTGAAGATGATTTTGATGATAATTTAGATGAATTTGATGATTCGAGTGATTAAATACTCAATCCAAAATTATCTGCAAAATTTGTGAATGTGTAATATGCTTGTAAAAATTCTCTACCTGGCTGACTTATTTTATACTTGTTTGAACCTTGACTATCAACTTTCTCTAAAAGACCTTGTGAAACTAAAGTTTTCAAAATTGCTGAAATTCTTGAATGAGAAATATTTGCTTTTCTAATAAGATAAGTAACTGATGCCCCATCTTCATCTTGAAGATCATCCCTAGTCGTTGCTAGAATATCTCCAATAATTTTCATATGTGTTCTATATTCAGCCATTTCTCTATACTTGTTTGCTGTAATTTCTATGAGAGGACACTGATATTTTGCAATATACTAAAAAGATAAAAGAATTTGACAAATTTTTTATTTGTAGAATTTTTGAGCCTGAGACAAAATTATTCTAAACCCTCATCAAATTTTATCTTAGTTAGAGGTACCTTGCTGACTGGAATGAACAATGCTATCAATCCCCCAATTTTGATAATCATAGATACTGGATATAGGATTGATTCTGGAAACACAAAAGAATACCATCCTAAAAATTCCCCCAATGCCAAAAATCCCAATCCTATAGATACTGATATTGCTCCTTTGTTACGATTTTCAAAATATGATAACATGGTTTCAATTGCACCATATGCTAACAAAATAAATGAAACAGATCTGAAAATATGTTCTAATTGAACTGAGGAAACTAAGAATAAAGGAAAGATTCCAACTGATCTGAAATAACTAGATTTAGGAAAAAATGATTTAATACTATGTGAAAATGCAATAAAAAAATATCCTACAGTTTGAACTACGATTCCCAAAGTTTGAATCCATCTTTCTATATTTCCTGCTTTTGTTACAAAATCTTCTACCATGTATCCTGTCCATATGATAAAAAAACCTACACTGATTGAAAAAAATGCAATAGTTAATCGGAATAATGTTGGGCTTCCGGTATTTCTAAATCCAATATATGACATAATTCCAATTGCAAGTCCTATCAAAAACCCTACCAAATTAAGAATATTTTCTAACAAAAAATCCAATGATTAATAGAAATATCTTAAACTAATTATTTTAATCTGATGAATGATTACACTCTTTTGTTAATCCCATTCATCTAACGAACCTGAAGAATGCCCTTCAGTACTACCCGCATAATCTCCTAAAATATCTGAATATTTCGATTCGTTATGTGCCACAAATTTTACATATTCTCCATAACTCATATCTAAATCACAAGAATCACATTTTACAACAGAATAATCCATTGCCAATTCTGCATTTTCTTTACACTTTGGGCATTTTATCTTCATGTTCAAATAGGACTCTGATAATTATTATTGTTTTATGTTCAAAAAAAGATAAAAGGAGTTTATTATTCTTAATTTTTATGAGTCGTACATGTACCAAATGTAAGAATTCTATTCCTGATAGTGAAGAACTTGGAGTGGTTGCAGCAAAATATCCCACATGTAACAAATGTTGGGCTGAATGGAAAGAATATCAAATCATGGTAATGAATGAAATGAAATTAGACATGTCTATGCTAGATCATAGGAAATTATTGAAGAAACATGAAAAAATCTTTGTCGGCGTATTGTCTCCTGAAGGAGAAGTAATTGATTATACGAATGAAGACAACAGAAAGCCAGATGAGCCTCAAGGTGCTTAGAATTTTAAGTGTTTTTTAGCATTTTCTGGAATAACAATCATTATTCGTTTTTTAGCATTTTCATCTAAATTACTGATAATTTTTTTAATTGTATTTGCAAGAATTTCCCTTTCGCTTTCTTCTAATGTCAAAAATATTTCTAAAATTCCATCTATGTTGAAAGTAATTAGCTTTTGTGGTGATCTTGCAACTTCATTAATGTACGCTGAAAACAACCCTTCTCTTTGTTCTTCTGATAATGTTGTTAAAATTTTAAGCCAAGTTTTAAAAAGCTTTGAAAAATTAGGAAATGGAATTGTAGGACCTGCTTCTAAAGCATTATTTATCACCTCCATTTTTTCAGGTTCTGATAATGAAAAGAATTCTACCATCCTTTTTTTCAAAATAGGATTTCTAAGAAAATCAGGTAAATTGGCTAAATTAATGATAATGTTTCCTGCAAAGTTTTCACCAACCATCGATCTAAACAAATCGGAGTTGAATATAAAATCATGTTAAAACACTTTAGCTTAAATAAACGAATTAGAGCTTGTAGAATATGACATCAACTGTTGTTGTTGGCGGTTTTTTTGGAGATGAAGGTAAAGGAAAAATCATCTCTTATTTGGCAATAAAAGATAATCCCAAAATTATTGTACGTGGAGGAGCTGGCCCTAATGCAGGTCATACAATTCGAGATGGAGATAAAGTATACAAAGTTAGAATGCTTCCAAGTGGATTTTTAAATAAAAATGCTAAAGTAATGATTGGACCTGGAGTTGTAATTAATCCTGATGTATTAAACAAAGAAATTCAAGATTTTGATGTATCTGGGCGTTCATTCATAGACAAACATTGTGGAATCATTGAAGAAACTCATCTTAACAGAGATTCTAAAGGTGAACTAAAAGAAAAAATTGGTAGTACTGGCTCAGGCACTGGTCCAGCTAATGCTGACCGTGCCATGAGAGTCTTAAAACTTGCAAAAGATTTTGATTCTTTATCTTCATTAATAGTAGATGTTCCTTTGGAAGTAAACTCTGCACTTTCTGCCAATGAAAATGTCTTGGTGGAAGGCACCCAAGGAACTTTTCTTTCATTGTGGCATGGAACATACCCATTTGTTACTTCAAAAGATGTTACTGCCTCAGGAATATGTGCAGATGTTGGATTAGGTCCTACTAAAGTAGATGAAGTAATTGTTGTCTTCAAATCGTATGTTACACGTGTGGGTACTGGTCCTCTTGACAAAGAACTTTCTCTTGAGGATGCTGAAAAAAAAGGCTGGTCTGAATTTGGTACCGTAACTGGTAGACAAAGAAGAGCAGCAGATTTTGATTTTGATTTAGCTAGGCGTGCAATTATGCTCAATGGTGCAACACAAATCTCTATAACAAAATTAGATGTTCTCTTTACAGATTGCGCAGGAAAAACTTCTTACGATGAACTGTCTGAAGATGCAAAAACATTCATTACAAATATTGAAAAAGAATTAAACACGCCTGTAACAATTATTGGAACTGGTCCTGCTGTCAATGATGTCATTGACAGAAGAAACTAGGCTCCAATATTTTGGATAAGTTTAATTTGATAATCAACAGCTAATTCCTGTGGACAAGTTACAAACTACTGATAAATTACCACGTTACATTCAAGTTCATTCAATGTTAGAATTTACTAGGCTCGTTTGTGCATTAGAACGTGCTCCACGTGTATCTTTCTTACATGATTACGATGGAAAAAAAATTTTATCTGTACAAATGGATGTTTTAAAAGAAAAACCTATTGTCTATTATACAGATCTTGAAAATAATGGTCATTATCTTTGCTATGGACTAAAAGGAGGAAAAGAAGAATCTGAAATTGTAGATACCACTTCAGATGCAAGTAAACTCTATTCTCCTATTGTTAGAATCAAATCTTTACCCAAAACATTACAGCCTGGAAATGGAACTCTTGATAGATATCAACCAATTCAATTAGAAGACATGTCAAGTTTGGCAAAACTCACATGGGGAATTGAAGAAATTCCTTTTCCTTTATTCTTATTCCCTCACAATGATAAATGGCTAATTGGAGTATTCATGAATTTTAATGATGAAGGAACTTCATATTTTTGTCATGTAGTATTAGATTCTGATCCGAGAAAACCTTTCTTAAAATTTTCTACTGTAACTAGTTCTCAACCTACATTTGTAGAAAATCCTTCAGAACATGGATATTCTTATATCAAAATAATAAAATTGAAAGACACTCATCCTCTAGTAGATTATGGCCACCTTCAAAACTAGAATTTCTCAAATATCCAAAACTAATGGCAAAGTCATTCTTGCTAATGACTATGATCTTTCTGTCAAAAATATAGAATTAAAAACAATTCAAAACATAAAGCAACTACATCCATATCTATGTGCAATTAAACTAAATTTCCATTTATTACTTCCATTAAGTCAAAGAGAAATTCAAAAAATCAATAAAACTGCTCATAGGTATGGTTTGCAAACAATTGCAGATATCAAATTAAATGATATTGGAAATACAAATAGAGTAACTACAGAACATTTGTGGAAGTTAGGATTTGACGCTGTTATTGCAAATCCAATAATGGGTTTGGATAGTCTAAAAAATCTAGTAAAATCTGCACATAAAAATGAGAAAGGTGTTATCACTTTATGTCATATGAGTGCCCCTGAGGCTAAATTATCATATGATATGGAAATTAAAATGGGTAAAAAACAACAGCTGTATCAATTATTTTTGAATTGGGCACTAACAGCAAAAGTTGATGGCATTGTTGTAGGTGCAACATTCCCAAAAATTATTCAATATTGTTCTAAAAAAGCAGGAAAAAATTTGAGTATTTATTCCCCTGGTGTTGGAACTCAAGGAGGTAGTGCCTCTGAGGTAATTTCTGCTGGAACAAATTATCTAATTGTTGGTAGAACCATTTTAAATTCTAAAAATCCAATTGAGACTGCCAAAGAATTACAGTTACAAAGTTTTAGAAAGTAACATTTGAGCTTTTGTCAAAACTGTTTTTGCATTATCAAATGTTGTTTTCTCCATTGCTGTACTATAATCCATCCATGTGTAATCTAGATGTTCATGTGAAATTTTAACATCTTTTGTTTTTGTTTCAGCTAGGAAAAATACTACTTTTTTATGAACTAATTCTCCTTGATATTGAAAATTATATTCTATCCATTCTTCAAAATTATCTAAAAACGTAATGTCTGTAATACCTGTTTCCTCTTGTGTTTCTCTAACTGCAGTTTGTTTAATTGATTCTCCTTTTTCCATTTTCCCTTTAACAAAATCCCAATGCCCTGATGGATAATGTAATAACAAAAATAATTTTTTAGATTCTTCTTTTCTAAATATTACAATTCCTGCAGATGTTTCTTCAATCATTTACCTAATCTTCTCTTCCTTTCTTGGTATGTTCTAATTGCCCTCATTAAATCTATTTTTCTAAATTCAGGCCAAAAAATATCCATAAAAACTAATTCACTGTAAGCACTTTGCCACATCAAAAATCCACTTAATCTTTTTTCTCCGGAAGTACGCAAAACCATGTCTGGAGATGATTGTGGTAAATGTGATGTGTATAAGTTAGATTCTATTTCTTTCTTATCAATATCTTCAACATCTAAAGAACCTTCTTTGATTTTTCCTCCAATTTTTTTTACTGCATCTACTAATTCATTTTGTCCTCCATATGCAAGTGCTATATTTAGAAAATGATTGTCATAGTCTTTTGTTGCATCATCCAATTGTCTCAAAATTTCTTTAATGGATTCTGGAAGTAATTCAATTCTGCCTATTCCCTTTACTCTCATTTTGTTTCTATGGATTCTAGGATCATTGAATAATTTTTCTAATCTCATACGAATTAATTCGTATAGATATTCTAATTCTTCATCATCTCTACTAAGATTTTCTGCTGAGAGAGCATATAGGGTGATAATCTTAATATCAAATTCTTCACACCAATCTAGCAGATTTTCAACAGCATCTGCTCCTTTCCAATGACCTTTTTTTGGCATTGATAGGTGTCTTTTTGCCCATCTCCTGTTGCCGTCTAAAATTAAAGCAACGTGATTTGGAATATCTCCATTTTGAATTTCACTTTCTAGTCTTTTTCCATATATTTTATAGAGTCCAGATAATTGAAAAATTACATCTTTAATTTTACTAATGATTTGTCACCACTGATACGTTATGCACAATTGTAGATATCAGTGTTTTTAGAATTTTGATTCTATTATTCTATTTTCAAAGACTTTAGTCTGAAATCATCTCTTGATCTTTATGTTTCCTATATTTTTTGAACAGAATTGTGGCTGAAACTAAGGTAGCCGCTAATCCTCCTAGAAGCGGAGGAATTAAGGTAAATGAAGGATCATCATTTATCATAATTTCAGTAAATTGGAAAACTGTTGGATAAAGTGCACCTAATACAATTATTCTCAAAATGTCGCTAATTTGTCTTGGAATTCCTCCAATCCAATTACTTAGTAATGTTCCAGCAAATATGGAACCCATACCAATCCATAAAATTGGAATTGCCCCTGAGACAAATTGTCCTACAATTACTTTGTCTGTAATTATTGTGGTGAATTGTGTATCTGAATTAAACAATTCTTGATCAACTGCACTAACACCAGCTGGAACTGATGACAATATTAGTAATACTCCTGCAACCATTGTGAACATTCTGATAAACCCCATCGGTGTTGGTTTTGACCAACTTGACCATACTCTATCAATATCAAATGCTCTGATTAAAAATGCACCACCCAAAATACTTACAAGTACTGCAAATATTTCTGCAGTATAACCAAATACTGTGGCAACTCCTCCTATTAACAAAAGAATTCCGGGAACTCCTAAAAAGAATTTGGAATATTTTGAATCATATGCAAGCATTTTTAGATATTTTCCAAACACTGCATAAGAATATTCTACACTTCTACTAACTTTCATTACTACACGTTGAACTGAAACTACTGGAAGAACATTTTGAATTACGGGAATAACACTTTCATCGTCTTCTCCATCTGAAACAATGACTGCACCATTTGCAGAAAATTTTTCTAAAATTTTTCTGGTTTCTGCTAGAATTTTTTCATCTGCTTGAACGCCTCTATCTTTAACCCCTGCAACAGTAACTACTTCTACTTGGTACCCTTTACTTATCAAATCTTCATATGTTTTAATTGCCGCAAAAATTGAATTTGAATCTGCATCTTCAGGATCCTCTAATGCTAATCTTTGAGCTGCCTCAATACATGCATCTCTACCTATAACGGGTGTTTTTATTCCTGCTTTGTCTCCAACATCATTATCTCTATCAATACAGATAACTAGCAATTTATTGGCTGTAGATGCATTCACATCTTTTTCAATCTTATCTGTGCGTTGAGACATCTAGATTTTTTACACAAAATTGCTTTTTAACGATTTCCAACAAATATGAATAGTAAAATTCGGTTTTGAGGCTAGCCTGGTCTGGACTGATCAGAAATTCTAACATATTTTGCAGATTCAGATTTTAAAGATTCAATTTTTTCTATAATTTTATCCATTTCTTCTTCAGTGTTTCCATTTTCAATCATGTTGGCCAAGACCTTTGTCTCAACTATATATGCATTAAATGACTTCATAGCCTCCATGTAATTGATGTAGCTTGTTTGCCATTCTTCTGATGGTTTTGAAGTAATGAATTCACTAATTTGAGTAGTTACTTGTGATGACGTTACTTCTGTCACAGCAATGTATTCTTGTGGAGAAATTTCTCCTGTTTTTAGATTTTCATACTCCAGATCTATTGATTCTTCTAAAACTTCATGGATACTTTTTACACCATCCAAATAATTTTCATAATCTGACACAACAAATGTTGTTTCAACATCCTGAGGAATAATCCATAACAAGAAACTTGCACCCGTAATTGCAGCCAAAATTATGGCAGTAACTGCCACTCCTTTTTTTGATGCCATTCTGTAGAGTGTGATTAAGGAGTTTATAATTGATAATATATCATTATCTTGAATTACTGAACAATTATTGAGAAAAAATTAATTTTTTATAGACTTGTTCATGATTTTTTAAAAAATACTTGATTTCTTTACAATTTTTTCAAAAATCTCTTTTTTGATGCCTGAAAAAATTTACGCACATCTAGCCTATAGTGAAATAATTTTCACAGCCTCTGCCTAAATACCACCAAGTTTGACAAATTTCATAATGGTTCAAGCATATTGCGTAAAATGCAGAGCAAAAAGGGACATTAAAGATCCCAAAGAAACTACACTAAAGAATGGACGTCCTGCCGTAAAAGGTACATGTCCAACATGTGGTACTAACGTCTTCCGTATTGGTAAGATGGAATAACCTCAAACAAGGTCCACACGATTTCTCTTTTTCAAAACCCATATAGGGTCTACCATGCACTATTTTTTAGTGACTAAAACAGAATATGAAAATTTACTAAAACGTATTCAAGATAAGCTAGGTGATACTGATAAAGAATCTCAAACTAGATTTGAACTCCCTATAGTAGATGTAATGTGGGAAGGACAAAAGACCTTTTTACGAAATTTCTCAGAATTTCCCAAAGTTTTACGTAGAGATCCTGATAAAGTTTTACAGTATCTTTCAAAAGAGTTTGCTGTACCTGCAGAGAGGCTAGGAGATAAAGCAATGTTTGTTGGACGTAGAGCTCCAGATGATTTTACTAGATTATTTGAAATTTATGTTAAAGACTATCTTGAATGTCCAACTTGCAAAAGTCCAGACACAAAAATTCTCAAAGAAAATAGAATATCATTTTTAATTTGTGAAGCTTGTGGTGCAAAATCTACTTTGAAAGGTAAATATGCGTAATGCAATTCGCGATACGAACTACTAACTATCAAAACCAACCAATGCTGAATATTTGTGATGCAGAAATTTTGGGGAAAAAAATTATTGAAGGTGAATTGACTATGCATATTAGTGAGAATTATTATGGCGAAAGATTTGTTGAAAAAGAAGAAGCTGAATCTTTATTGAAAAATTCCTCAATAATTAACATGGCTGGAAAAGAAACTGTATCTTTATCTCTAAAACTTGGAATAGGTTCTGAACTTGCTGTTAAAACAGTTTCTGATGTTCCTTTTTTGATCATTTTTAATATGTAATTAGATTGATTTGACATCAAAAATTTTTTTGTTTTTAATAGAAATCTCTTTTATCTAGTAACGACCTTTTCTATTCAATGACTGACATTCTAAGCAAAAAATTAGAATCTAAGATAGATAATAAATTAATTTCTAAACGAAATCGAAAACATTTGGAAGATGGTTTTAAAAAAGGAAAAGTTGTCAATGAAGTTTTAGATAAACCAACTGTTATGACATTATACAAAATGATTACAGATCATATTATTGCATATGTCAATGGTTCTATTAGTGCTGGAAAAGAGTCGGTTCTTTTTTGGGGTGTGGATGAAAATGATGGTAATGTTGCTTTGAAAATTTATTTGGTAAGTACTTCAAATTTTAAAAAAAGGGAACCATACATTCTTGGAGACCCTAGATTTTCTCATGTCAAGAAAGGTACAAAGAATTTAGTTTATCTCTGGGCAAAAAAAGAATTTAAAAATTTGATTCAATGCTATGAGGCTGGAATTCCAGTTCCTAGACCTCTACATGTGACTAATAATGTTCTAGCCATGGAATTTATAGGAAATGATGGCAAACCTGCCAAATTATTACTTAATTCACAAGTGGATGAAAATGACTATTCTCAAGCTATTTCTATACTCAAGGATCTTTACAAGAAAGCAAAATTAGTACATGGTGATTTTTCAGAATATAATATTTTTAAAACTGAAAATGGTTTAGTAGTTTTTGATTTGGGTTCTGGTGTTGATCTTAGACATCCAAATGCTCAAGAATTTCTTAAACGAGATATTAATAACATTGGACGATTCTTCAATAAAAGAGGGATTTCTATTGAAGATTCAGATGAAATATTTGAGGATATTGTAAAATGAGCTTTGAAAAATTAATTCGTATTCCAAATGATCGTATTGCTGTTTTAATTGGAAAATCAGGTTCTGTTAAATCAAAAATTGAAACTGCTTGTTTTGTTACATTAGATATTGACGGAGATACTGGTGAAGTTTTTATAAAATCTGATGGTGATGTTGAAAAAATACAACCCTTTAAAGCTATGGAGATTGTTACAGCTATTGGTAGAGGATTCTCACCTGATAATGCAATGACTTTACTAAAAGGTGAGAATGCATTACATGTAATAGATCTTAGAGAATTTGCAGGAAAATCAAATGCAAATGTTGAAAGGATAAAAGGGAGGATTATTGGAGAAGGTGGTAGAGCAAGGCGAAATATGGAAAATCTTAGTGGTACTCATATCTCAGTTTATGGAAAAACTGTTTCAATTATTGGTGATGCAAGTAAACTTCGTTTAGCAGTTGATGCTATTTCATCTATATCTAGCGGAAGTATGCATGGTGCTGTTTATACAAAATTAGAAGCAGCAAATAGAAAAGAAAAACAAGAAAAAATGAAGCTGTGGGAAGATCAAGATGTCTTCTATTAAAGAAAAATTTAATCAAATTTCTCCTAGTGAGTTTTTTTATAGTAACCGTGATTTAGCCGGATTCAGTAATCCAACAAGATCTCTTTACACAGCTGTTAGAGAATTTGTTGAAAATGCATTAGATGCATGTGACCAAAAAGGGATTCTTCCTGATGTTCATCTGACAATAAAGGCAGTTGAGCCTGAAAAACCAGATCCTAAGCCTTACATTTTGACTGTAAAGGATAATGGACCTGGAATAGATGCAGAACATATTCCACTTGCTTTTGGAACTGTCCTATATGGTTCAAAATTTGGATTAAAGCAAGCAAGGGGGATGTTTGGACTAGGAGCAACAATGGCTATTCTTTATGGACAAATTACAACTAACAAACCAGTAATTGTAAAAAGCTGTTCAGATGGTGCAATCCAAAATCAGTTTGAAATATTGTTAGATATTCAAAAAAATAAACCAGTAATTGTTAAACATACAACAAAAGAAGTTTCAAAAAAAGGATTATCTGTCAGTATTTGTTTAGAAGGCGATTATTCAAAAGCAGGTAATAAAATTCGTGATTATGTTTATGAAACTTCTTTGATTACTCCTTATGCTTCAATCACTTTTGATGATCCTAAAGGACAAAAATTCACTCACACAAGATTTGTAAAAGAAATTCCACCTCCACCAACAATTATTCGACCACATCCTCATGGCATTGATGTAGAACGAATAAGAAGAATGATTGTTGAATCACAGTTTGAGATTCCTGTTATTGATGATGCAATGATTGAAAAAGTAAGAAAAGATTTGGGATTGTCAAAGAAAAATCTAAGTTTTACAGCAATAATGGATAAAGCAAAGAAAAAATGGAAAACTCTTTCACGGCAAGTTAGAGTAGTAATTGCATTAATGTCGTTTCTAAAAATGGATTTTGAAAAACTAAATAAAATAAAAATTGAAGATCTTGACATCCCAAACAAAAAATTGTTCTATTGGGATTTTGGAGATTCTCAATCAAAAGCAGTTGATTTGGATCCTGAAAGTCAATATTACAAGCAACTTACTAACACTGTTCAGGGAGAACCATTAACTACATTTTTGACTAAAAGATTTCAACGTATAGGACCAACAACTGCGGTAAAATTTGCAGAATTTGCAAAATTCAAACCAGAAAAACGAATGGGTACTCTAACAAACCAAGAACTAGTTCAACTAAGTGATTCTCTTCAAAAATTTGATGACTTTATGGCACCTGATTCAAGTTGTTTGGCTCCTTTAGGTGAAGAGCCACTTGAAAAAGGAATCAAGAAATTCTTTAATCCTGATTTTACTGCTGTAGTTCAACGTCCACCTTCAGCATATTCTGGATTTCCATTCATTGTTGAGATGGGCATTGCTTATGGTGGTGATATCAAATCAGGAGGACCTCATGTTTATCGATATGCCAATAGAATTCCATTACTATATGATGAAGGAAGTGATGTAGTTCTCAAAGTAGTAAACGACACTGATTGGGGAAGATACAAGGTAAAAGGTGATCCTCCATTCATTATAGTATCTCATATCTGTTCCACCAGAATACCATACAAAACCGCTGGAAAAGAAAATGTTGCTGATAGACAAGAAATAGAGAGAGAATTAAGATTAGCATTACAATTTTTGTCAAGAAAATTGGCAGCATACATGTCAAAAAGAGGACAAGCAGATATGGCAAAAAAGAGGGCTAATCTTTATGCCAAATACATTCCATTAATTGCAGAGTTTTGTACAGAACTTGCTGGTAAGAAAAAAGCACCTAATTACCAGAAAATACTAGATGAAAATGCAGTTGATAATACGGTTAAACCTAAAAAAGATGAAAAGGAGGAAAGCGTAATTGGCAACAACTAAAGAGAAAAACAAAATAAAAGAACGTGGTAAAAAAGCTGATGAAAAACAAAAGAATATTCTTGAGATGTTAAAAAGTCATGGTGCAAAAATTTATGATGATTTAGATAATGGCCAATTTCCAAAATTTTCAATCCCCAGCAGATCTGTAAGCAATATCGTTTATGATAAGAAACTTAGGCAGTATATTTTAGGAAATAATGCAGCTGTAAGAAGTTCAAGAAATTCTGCACAGTTAAGATCTTTTACTCAATTAATGTGGTTAGCATTTTTTGCAAATAGACTAACTCATGAAAAAAAATCCTCCACATTAAGAGATGTCTATTATTCTTCACAAGCATTCGCAATTGAATTTGAAGATCAATCTGAATCTGATAACATCATAGTTGATTTAGAAGCAGTAACTTCAAAACCTAGAGAAGATTTTCATATTTTTCCAGAAGAGAGAAGTTCAATTTTTGGTGACTTGAATATTGAATATACTATTCCAGGTTACGAAGGCAAAAGTATGAATTTATCAAACCATCCTGATGGATATTCGATTGGACCTAGTTTGACTACTGCAGAATTAGTTGATACCAGTGCGGAAATTGTAATTGCTATTGAGAAAGGTGGTCTTTTTACTAGGTTTGTTGAAGAACAGATTGATAAAAAATTCAAATCCATTATTATCAATACTGGTGGACAAGCACCACGTTCAACTCGTACTTTGTTAAAGAGACTGCATGATGAAATGGGATTACCTGTAATTGTTTTGACAGATGGAGATGTGTATGGAGAACATATTGCCATGGTAATTAAATCAGGTTCTGCAAATGCTGCTCATCTTAGAGAACTTACCGTTCCAGATGCAAAATGGGTAGGTGTATGGGCTACTGATATTGAAAAATACAAATTGCCAACTATTCCAATGACTGAATCTGATATCAAGAGATGTTATGATCTTCAAAAGGATCCGAGATATCAAGATGGAATTTGGAAAAAGGAACTTGATGTATTTCTTCGATTAAAACGAAAAGCAGAACTTGAAGCTTTCTCAAAATACGGTTTGACCAATATTACTGATAAATATCTGCCACAAAAATTAGAATTAGCGAAAAGCCTCTAGTTATTTTATTCTTAAAGTTAATACTCCGTTTCTATATTTGAAATCAAATATTTGCATTTCATTAACTCCTTCTATTGGAACTTCTTTTGAAAATCCACCGGTACCCCTAATGTATAAGATACCGTCTACTAATCTAACTGCAATTTTATCTTCTGGTCCTGGTACTTCTGCAACAAATACAAATTCACCTTCGCCTTTGATTAAATCATAAACCCAATTCTTTGTTTCTTGTTCTCTAGTTTGTGCATATACTGGTTTTTTATCTTTGGCCATTTTTTTCAAAACTTTGACCCAATAAAACATTGTAAGAGCTGCTGCCCCAATTAGAATAAAACTGACAAAACCTGAATCTGCCCTTTGTGTCATTATGTAGATTATTCCTAAAAATAAAATAACAATTATGGGGATTACAAAATTTAATGACTGATCATTTGAATATGCTCCTTTGTAACTTGCCAAACAGTCAAAATTGAGTTCTGCCAAATATAAAGTATCTTTGGTTTTTATTACCATTTTTGAAATTTTATCTATTGTCCGATGATAATCAAACAAAACTTTCGATAGGCGAAATTGTACTCAAAGGAACCATAATTGCTGTTATAATTACAATTCCTTCTATCAGTGGATTTGTTATTACTTGGATTATATCTGATAATTTGATTCATGCAGTAGTTATAGGCGGAATTATTCATTTCATTACTATGGGATTTTCTTTAAAGATATCCAAAAAAATCCTTGTTAAAAAATAACATCATAGAACATATTTTATGTAATAATGATTTATTTCAAAAATAATGTCTCTTACGGCAATTGAAAACGATCTTGTGTCTGAAATACATCTAAACTCAATTCAAGCTAGGGTCTATTTGGCAGTTACATGTTTTGGAAAAATGTCTCCAGAACAAATTGCTGAAAAATTGAATATTTCTATTAATGATGCCAAAAAAGCATCAAACGAACTGATGGCTTTAGGTGCTTTTATTGATATTACTGTCACTGAATTTGAAGCAATGCATCCTAGATTTACAGCCGTTAACATGTACAGAAGGATGTGTGAGAGAGAAAATATTGAATTTAAACGAAACAAAATTGTTGATAATATTGGTGTGATTTTAGAAAAACTATATGATGATGCAAGAACTAAATAATGCTAATACTTGGTGAACAACATTGGTCATAGATACTGAAACCTGTAAACATCAACCAGTCTATTTTGGAGTAGTAAATATCAATATTGATGAAAGAACTATTGGTTCTGTTGATGTTTGGAGATGCGGTGTTTGTAAGAAAAGATTCTGTGAAGAAAAACAACTTGGAATTGAAGAACTTGCTGATTTGGTTGGGATGCCAAAAATTGATCCGGATGCAAAATGGGGTGTTAGTGTATGTAAATTACAACAAGGCAAGTACAAATGGAAATTAGTAAAATTAAAAGAAAATGGAGAAATTAAACATGAATGTTTAGATGAAAAAGTAATTCCTTTAAAAGTGAATGATTTTAAAATTGAAGATGATAAACATTGGAGTTTCTTAATTGATGACAATGTTAACAAGGCTGTAGAAATTTAATTCCTGAGATGGATCTTAACGTACACATAAACAACATTCATGGTAGTCAAATGGCTGCAAAGATCACTGGTAATTTTACACTAGATTCAAATGAATTTCGTTTTACTGCTATTGCTTTTGGTAGGATTGGAGGTCAAAATATAGGAGCAAAACTCTCACAAACAACGGAAAAAGAACTTCAAAAATTGGGATATGATGTTGAAGAAGTCATACTTGCTTTACAAAGAAATCTTTTACAAGGTGATTTGACTTTACCCGAAGGCCTCAAAAAAGAGTCATTTGTTGATGATTAGAATTCTGCTTCTTCTAATGCTTTTGCACATGCACAACTTCTTGTTTTAGGAATTTTATCAATTAACTCCGTTAGAATTTTTTTTGTTTTTTCAACATTTTTTGAAAGTGTTTCAATCACTTCTTTTGCTGTGACTGGTTTTTCTGCCCATACATCATAATCTGTAACTGTTGAAATTGAAGCATAACACATTTGAGCTTCTCTTGCTAACTGACATTCAGGAACTAGAGTCATTCCAATGATATCTGCACCTGTTGTTCTATAAAATTTGGATTCAGCTTTTGTTGAAAATCTAGGCCCTTCTATGCAGATATATGTACAATCTTTATGCATATTCAATTCTTGATTATCTGTAACTTTGAGAATTGATGATTGTAATTCTGGACAAAATGGCTCTGCAACTGAAATATGGATTACTCTACCATTATCTGAAAATGTTCCATCTCTTGATTTTGTAAAATCTATGAATTGACTTGGTAATGCAAAGTGACCAGGTTCAAATTCTTCTTTTAAACTTCCTACTGCTGAAGGAGCAATAATTCTAGTAATTCCTAATTCTTTGAATGCCCAAATGTTTGCTTTGAAATTTATCTTATGTGGTGGAATGGTATGTTTTTTTCCATGTCTTGGAAGAAAAGCAATTTTTCTTCCTTTAAAAATTCCCACAGTAATTGTATCTGAAGGTTTTCCATATGGAGTATCAATATCAATCTCTTCTGCATTTTCAAGTAATCCTGAATCATAAATTCCTGTTCCTCCAAAAATCCCTATTTCTACATCTTTTTCCATTAATATTTCACCAATGATTTACAATTGTATTTGCTAATTCCTTTCATTCCATTAAGATCCACTAGTTCAATGATGAATGCAAATCCTACAATTTCTCCTCCAATTTTTTCTATTAGTTTTGCAGAAGCTTTTGCTGTACCGCCAGTTGCAAGTAAATCGTCACAAATTAGGACTCTTTCTCCTTCTTTGATGATGTCTTTTTGTATTTCTATTGTATCTTTTCCATATTCTATAGTATATGATAATTTTGTAGTTTTTCCAGGTAGTTTTCCAGCTTTTCTAATCATTACCATTCCTTTATTGTATCTTGAAGCTAGAATGGAAGCTAGAATAAATCCTCTTGATTCAATCCCTGCAAACACATCTATATCTTTTGGATGAAAGTATTTTGAAAATTCATCTGCAACATACGATAATGCTGAAGGATCTTTCAATATTGGACTAAAGTCTCTAAATAAAATCCCTTTTTTCGGAAAATTTGGATAATCTGCTATCTTATCTTTTAAATTCATAATTTACACAAAATTAAGTGAAATAAAATTGTTTGAAATTATTGAATTTGGAAAGTTGATTCTGCTGTATTGAATGCATCTTCTACTCTTATAGTATATGTTCCTGGTTCCGTATCTTTTGGAATGATCCATGGTTGTTTAATTTCTCCTTGTGCAGATGCTGGAAATGAAAGTTTATCAATAATTTCATCATCTTCTGCAATAATTTCTATTGAAACTGTTTGTTGTCCTCCATGTACAATAATGTTCTTTGATTTTCCAACTCCTGGATAATTAGGCCCATCTTCAACTAAAACAACCATGCCTTCTGTTGAAGTTGCAAGAACTTCAATTTCTACATTGTCGAAGTTTGAACCACTTTTTGCCTTTATAGTCCACATTCCTGGGATTGCGTCTGAAGGAATTCTGAATGAATCTTCGGATATTTTCCCATTCTTATTGGAAAACGTTTCTCTAACTTTGACTTCTTCTCCATTAGGATCAATCAAAGTTAATGTTAAGAGAACATTTGATCCTGTATCTCCTAATACTAATATCGAATCTCCAGGATGATAATCTAATTTTGTGGTATTGATTTGAATTTCTCCAGACCCAATTTGTAGTCCTACTGTGAACGTCTCTGTGCTTTGTGCATTGCCCTTACTAACTACTGCATTATACACTCCAGATGAAAATCCAGACAAGTCTATAGAGTGTGAACCTCGTCCATCTGGCTGCAATTGTATTGAAACTGCCTCTCCTTTTGGTTTGTCTGATGGATCAATGATTAATAAATTGATAATTTCTGAACCTTTTCCTGAAATTGAAATCACAGCTGTTTCACTTGATTTGTAATTAAGCTTATCAAATTCTATGTTAACTGGGATTGATGGTAATTGTCCTAAACCTGCATAAGTGAATTCTTTTTCTTTTTCTTGAGTTGCAATCAATGTGTATGTTCCCTCTGGAGTATTTTGTGTAGTTGAAAATTCAAATTCAACTTTGCCTGTGTCGTCAATTTGAATAATATCTGAAATTACTTCTTTTCCTAAAGGATCTTCTAATATGATCTCAATTGACTTGTTTGGTATTGCTGTTCCATTAAATTTCATTTTCTCTCCCGGTTCAAATTTTAAATTAATGGGAGTAATGATGATTTTTTTATCTGATGATATTTCCCAAGTACCTGTAATACTCTGCTTCCCATCTGAAATAGTTCCAATATATTTTCCAAATGGCCTATCTAGTGGAACTAAAAGTGGTTCTAATTTCCAGTTTCCTTTACTGTCTGTTTCTGTTGTTCTAGTTCTAATAATTTCTCCGTCTGGTGCTTCGATTTCTATCTTAATCCCACTACCAGGATCTGCAGTTCCAGAAATCTCTAAAAAGTCTCCTCTGTGAATTTCATCTGGAAGTCCTTTAATTGTTAGTGGAATATTTTCTGAATCTGCTATTCTGTTTTCTCCTTCTCCTATTCTGATACTGAGTTTCTTTTCTTGTCCTTCTTTGTCTTTTATCTTAAAATCTACTCTCTTTGCTTCTTGATCTTTAGGAATTTTCATTGTTGTCATAAAGTGACCATTATTATCAGTTGTAAAACTACCAAGTTTTTTTGTGTCAATGTAGAAATCATATTCTTGTGAGGATGCAAAATTATCTCCTGTGATTCTAATTGATGAACCTACATTTGGTTTTTCAGGAATTATTCTAAAAACAGCATCTTCTTTCATACTTTGATTAGTGTTATCTGCACTCTGTTTTGGTTCTGAATTTTTAATAATTGCCGGTAATCCTTTAGCAATTGTTAACCCTGTGTCTATCTGTGTATTTTTGTTGTCTAGTGCTTTCCAATTTATTCCTGGGTTGGATTTATCAGTTTTTACTCCAAACTTAACTGATTCTCCGGGTTTGATTGATTCTGATGATGTAAATATAATCACTCCTTGAGAATTTTTCTCACCAGTCCAACCTTTTTCTGTTTTAAATGATTTAAAATTAAAATCTCCACCTAACCAAATTCTTAATGTATTAACTTCTTCATCTGAATTGTTTTTTAATTCAATTATTGATGTTTCTTCTAATGCAATACTTGAAACTGAAATTTCCTCAGCATAAACATTTGATGTAAATGAAATTAATGCAATGGAAAACAAGAATGCAACTGAAAGGAAAATTCCTCTAGTCGAGGATTTATTCATATGATTCAAACTCAATATCTCTCACTTAAACCTTAAAGAATTTTCTCCATTTTTCTATTTCTTAGTTTAGTGTTTTTCATGAGCAAACTTCTTAAATCTTAAGGCTTAGCCTTTTGGTATTTCTTTAAATCTGGCTTTGTTCCTAAATTTTGATATTGTCTGATTCTTTCAGCTATTAGTCTGTATAATGATCTAAACTGATCTTTTGTTTTGTCTGATAGAAAACTTGTTTCTTCTAAAGTTATTTTCTCACAGATATATCTGGTAATTTCTTCATTGTCAAACTCATTCCAATCGTCATCTCTATGTTCCTGCCAAATTTTTCGTAATTTTTGGAGTATCCCATTACCTTCTTTTGGTATTACATCTTCAGGTGTCAGATTTGTAAAACCTTCTTGTCTTAATTTGATTTCATAAGTTTGGTTGACTGGGTGCAAATAATCTTCTAATGCGATATAATCCTCAATTGATTCCAGTTTTTTACCTTCTCTTTCAAAGAAAATTGTCTGAATTGGTGAGAATTCATTTGACACAAGTTGAGCAGAGATTTGTTTGGATTCTTCAGAATTATCTAACAAAACAAATGTTCTGTATCCATGATTTCTATAAAATATAGCTAAAGGTAATACTGAATTTTTACTATATGCTGCAATTACATTTAGAGGATTCATGGAAATGTTTGGATCTTGTAAGAATTTATCAAATGCATTAAGATACATGGCATCAGACATTGTTTCAACAATGATAATTGGTCTAGAATTTGTGCCTATTTCTCTATCAACAATTGATTCTACTTGACCCCTACAAAGTCCGTACAAAATCGGTGTCAATGTTTTATCATCCGCATTCCAGTAATCATAAAATATTCTACTCAGATGTTTTCTTTTATCTAATTCAACTACAAGTAAGTTGCCTGGTGTATAATCAAATATCATAAATGGTGAATGTGTTGCATACAAAACTTGATTTGATCCTGCTAAATTTTTCAATAAATCTGAAATGCCCATCTGTTGAGTTGGATGAAGATTTCTTGCAGGTTCATCTAAAAGTAAAATAGCTTCTTTCAATTCTGCTCTTTGAGTTTCAGCTGCAAAATTAACAATAAATGAAAATGTCCATTTGAAACCTTCTGCTCTTCTATTCAACAGTCCTGTATTGGTAATGGTTCCATCCTTGTGAACATCTGATATTACTACGCTCATGATATTTCCAGGATTGTATCTCAAGTCAACATGAATGGGATCTCCTTTCCATGCTGGGTTTAATTTCTTTGTTAATCTATTACTTGCAGCATTGAGTAGTTTGATACATTTTGAAGGGCTTTCTTTTACTTCATCTAATTCTCTCATGTCTAATTCTGCTAAATAGAATAGATTTCTGACTGTTTCTGCTTTGTCAAATTCCTCAATAAACTCAATTGAGTCTGCCCGTTCACCCTTCTCTTCTCTTAGGTATTCATTGAGATTGATATTGCCATAGATTTTTTTATAATCTGAAAAATATACAAATCTAGGATGCAAATCTGATGCAATAAAATTCATCAATGCCGTTTTTTCACTTTCACCACTTAGTAAATTTGAAAATTGATTTTCAGGACTCTCATAGATTTTTTCCCACTCTTCAATTACTTTGGGTTCTTGTATTGCTATGACGTGAAATTGATTACTAAATTCTGCCATTCCTCTATCAAATGCTTCTTGATTTTTTGGAACATCCTCCTCAAAAAATTTTGTATCTATTTGAATTCGTAAATGGTTTGGAATAGTATCTAAAAATCCAAAAATTTGTCTAGAAAAGTTTTCCCATGAATTAATTCCTTTATTTTCATCTTCACTGAGTTCAATATCATCAAATTCGTATTGTACATTTGGATTTTCATTCGTTCTAAACAACCTGATTTTTTTAATTTCTGGCAATCCTGGAAATTTTTCTTTTATTAAACTCATTTCATGTTGACTGAGATCAAATTCGCCTTCAGCTAACCTCATCTCTTCTTTTAATTCCTCATTCATTTCATCACAAAGATCTAATTCTGAAACTTGTTCCTCTCTATTCAATAGAGTTAATGCTTGGAGAATTGTAGTTTTACCACTCTCGTTTCTACCTACAAAAGCTGCCAAATCTCCAACAGTAATTTCTCCAGAATCATGTATGCAACGATATGCTCTAACTCTGAATTTTCTAAGTCGCATCTAGCGATATTTAGTTGGCTACGATTTAACTCATTCGTCAAATTCATCTTGACTCTAGAACTTTTGCTAAATAGATATAAGGGAATTGAAGATTTTAAAACGAAATGGCTAGTAAGAGAGTCTTTGTAGTTTTTGTATTACCTATAATTTTCTCATTAATTATTGGGTCTGTAGTTTTAGGAGGTATTCTTCAAAAACCTGATAGAGAATTAAACATGTGGCCTATGTCCACTGAACATGGCATATCTCATAATTTAGCAATTGAAATAATTGGATTATCAAAACAATATTCTACAACTGAACCTGTTGAAATTCAGGTACAAGTAAATGATTCATCATTCAGCTGTGGGGATCTATACATCACAATTTATGCCTCTGGTAAAAATGAAGTAATTACTCAGGGGGGCTTTTTTGAACAATGTATGGCTTCTGGAAACAAGATAATTCCTGTTGATGAACAATTTTCTGAGACAATTAAGACTCCTGGTTCATATGAAATAGTCGTAGAAATGGTCTCAAAACAATTAAAGAATATCTCTACAAAAGGAACATTTACTGTTAAATAGGAATGAGATATTTGTTGATAGATAAGAAATTGAATTTAAAAAAGATGGTGATTTAATGGCAAAGAAAAAAGACTCTCTAATTGAAGAAGCAGAAAAAATTAAAGCTGATATTGATGCGTTAAAAAAGAAAAAGGACATTTTAGACTCTTCTCCTAAAAAGACAACAAAGAAAAAAACTGTAGATAAAAAGAAAACAGCAAAGAAAGCCGAAACTAAACCTGCAAAGAAAACAGCAAAGAAA
>NZ_JAILWA010000014.1 GCF_025699255.1 Nitrosopumilus sp.
TTCTGTCTCACTAACAGAATCACTATCTTTCACTGACGCAGTTGACACCACCAAAGCTGCATCCGTAGATCTAACAGAATCTATCACTTTCACTGACGCAGTTGACACCACCAAATCAGCATCCGTAGATCTAACCGAATCACTATCATTTACTGACGCAGTTGACACAGCAACAACTATCATTGTCTCACTAACTGAATCTATGTTGTTTACTGACGCAGTAGAGACTCAGAAGACAGCATCCGTAGATCTAACAGAATCCATTACACTCACTGACGCAATAGATAATATTCAAGCAGCTTCTGTCTCACTAACAGAATCACTATCATTCACTGACGCAGTTAACACAATTCATGAAGCAACTCTCACAATTACAGAATCTCTTAGTTTAGCTGATAGTGCAACTGCATTAGCAAATCTTGCATCTGATGAAGAATTAATTGAAAATGAACAAACTACTGTTAAAGTAACAACATCAAATAAAAAATTGGTTGTCACATCTTCATCTGCCAAATTAAAACTAGTTGAACTTGACAAAGTAAGCGGTACAAAACTGGACTATTCTAGACTTTTATCTGGAAATAATGTAACAATTACCAATGGTTGGACAGCAAAAGCAGACATAGATGAATCTACAACTACATTTGATGTAGAAGTAGTGATTTCAAATTCCACAAAAGTAACTGGACCTAGTGGTTGGAGTGGTTTGCTAGAGATGCCAACATTTAAAGAAATTACAATTCCAGATTCGGAGACTAAAACGTATAGTGATATTACTGCAATCGAAATTGGATTATCAACTACCGAAATGACATTTGACAAACCAGCAAGAATAGAATTCTTAAGTGCTGGTGGAAATAGTGATCATGAAGCATTCTTCAAGAGAGCAGGAGATACATCAGTCACATTTATCACCACAACATGTGATGCAGATGATCTTGCTACGGTAACAGCTCAACTTGCTGGTTCTGGAGAGTGTAAATTTGATGATGGAACAGACCTTGTCATTTGGACTACACACTTTACATCATTTGGTGATGCTAGAGGTGCTTCCAAAGGAAGCCCAGGCTCTGGTTCTAGTGGTATAAGTGGTACTAGCGGAAGCAGTGGCGGTGGTGGCAGTACAGGTGCTGGAGCTGAAGCCAGTGGCGGATCTGGTGGATTTGGAGGAATTCTAGGAACACCATTAGCAATCAACGAGATTTCTTATGACAAATGTTCAGAGAATATGGCAAGAATAATAGTTTCAAGTGATGCAGATGTACCACCAACAGTCAAAGTAACTACTGCAAAATCTGGAGTGATATTTGCAATCTTGGCAGAAATTCAACCATATGAAGAACTAAACAAATTCTCAACTGTAGATAGATATCTATACGAACTTCCAATTTCATCTGATGAATCATTCATGTATGTTACAGCTACAGAAGAAGTAGGAAATTCAACTAATACTATAAGAGCTTCAGTTAAACTACTATCTTGTGAAGGAACTACTGTAATTGTACCACTTCCAGACGATACAACTCCTGAAGCAGAGGCACCTGCAAGAATATTTGACACAAAGATTCAGATTGGAAATGGCACTGTCTATAATGCAGAGACTGAATCAGAATTCTTATTCAATGATGGTAAAGACTTGACTGTTTCTGCAATTATTGATAGTACAACATCACTTGAACGAGTAGAACTTAGATCAATTTCAATGGGACAAACTGATTCTGAATACATTGGAATTAAGATGGATGTTACACCATTGTATGTTTCAAACTCTACATATGTGGTATCTGCAACAATACCCTCATACTTCTCAGTAGAACCTGGAATGTCTTATTGGTTACACATAACTGATGAAGATGGTGGACAGACAGAATCAACTCACTACAATATTGGTGTAAAACCAACTAGGGTATCTGATATTGAAATTGAAGTAGATATGCCAACAATTCGTCCATCTGGCTCTATTGTTCAACCAGAGTTCTATCTATTTAATGAAGATGAACCATCCTATGGAATTGTATCTCTAATGGTAGATGGCCAAGTAGTCTCAAAGAGATCACAACTCTTTGGTACAGGCCAGACACAAATCATCTTTAATTGGAATGTGCCATCATCTGATGGATATGTAACATATGATGTTCAAGGTGTAGTTGAATTGTATGATAACAGAATCACTACTACTTTGACTGAATTAGCTACACATCCAAAAACTATCACGGTATCATCTAGCGATATGCCATCACTAGAAGTAATACAAAAAGATGGCCAGATCTTGGCAGATCCAGCTCTAGTTTATGCATCTAATGCAGATTCTAGTCTTAGATTTACTGTAACTGATCCTAGTGGACAGTGTGTAATTGGCGGTGCAGATGAGTGTCTAATCAATGAAAGCACACGAGGAAATCGTGGTGGATTGGAAAGTATTCCATACGGAGACCAAATACTAAGATTAAGATACAGTGGAGCAGATAATGCACTTGAGAGATTCTCAATTACATCAATTGATCCAATAGTTGGTCAGTGGAGTGTTTCATTAGAATCTGAAGATGATATTGTTCAGCAAGCCCATGCATCAGAAGATTCTGTTGTGAAGATAAAATACAGATATCATTCTGAAACCATCACACTATTTACTCAATGATTTGCATATTTTCATTTATGGATATGCAATTGAGTGAATTACCTCAGAATCAAGATCTGAAATACTAATTCTTTTTTGTTCCATACTATCTCTCATACGAATTGTTACTGTTTCATCTTCTAGTGTTTGATGATCTACAGTTATTGCAAATGGTGATCCTATCTCATCTAGTCTTCTGTATCTTCTACCTATGGCACCAGAATGATCCAAAAATGCATCGCATTTTCTTTTTAATTGAAGATAAATATCATCTGCTTTCTCTTTTAATCCGTCTTTTTTTACTAGAGATAAAATTCCAATGTGTACAGGAGACAAGTATGGCTTTAGAGACAAAACAATCCTCTCATGTTCCTTATCGTCTTTCAAACTATGCTCTAAAATTGTATACAAACTTCTGTCAATTCCCATAGAGATTTCAAATACGTGAGGTAAGACTTTGTCATCTCCATCCATTATCTCAAACTTTTGTTTACTCTTTTTCTCGTGACTAGACAAATCATAATCAGATCGATAGTTACATGCCACCAATTCAAGCCATCCGATTGTAGTTTCTACTTCAAAATCAAATGCAACTTCAGCATAGAATGCTTTTTCTTTATCTCCTAGTTTTCTAAATCTACTTTTTGTAATATCAATTCCTGTTTTCTCATAAAATTCAGTTAAAATTCCCAAATAGTATGCAACAAACTTATTTGGAACAACTCCTGAATCAACTGCATCTTTGCATGTCATAGAAACAGGTTCTTCATATGTTTGTACTCTAATAATGACATCTTGAATTTCTGAGAATTTTTCCATCTCTGATAATTTCAAAGGATTACAAAATACCTCTATTTCTGCTTGATAAAATTCTCTTAATCGTAGTAAACTTTGTCTTGGGGCAATCTCATTTCTAAAACTCTTACCTACTTGTGCTATTCCTAAAGGAAGTTTACCTCTCATTGTTTTGTACAATCTAGGAAAATCTACAAAGATTGACTGACATGTCTCAGGTCTAAGATAAGCTTCCTCCTCTTCAGGACCAATACCAACTTTAAACATCATATTGAAATTTTTGGTCTTATCAAAACCTCCTTTACATTTTGGACATTTGATATTATTTTCAGAAATTGCTTTATCAAATTCTTCCAAGTCAGCACTTTCTGGAATTTCAATTTGTGTTAGTTCTGCAATAGTTCTATCTGCTCGAAATGTTGCATTACATTTTGTACATTTTATTATTGGATCAGCAAAATTTCCCAAATGACCTGATGCCTCAAAAACCGATTTTGACATGATTTGAGATCCATCTATCTCAAGCATTCCATCTCGTCTAATTAGCTCCCTTCTCCATAATTCTAAGAATTTATTTTTTAGACTGACTCCGGATGGACCATATTCCCAAAATCCCGCCTGTGCATCCGCATATACCTCACAACTAGGAAAATAAAACCCACGCTCAAGTGCTAGTTTCATTACTGCTTCATAATCCATCATAACATCAACTTATTCATGAAATAAATTTCTACGCAAACTCCTTTGCCACTCTGACATTTTCAAAGTCATCACGGTCATCATCAATAGGAGTCTCTAAAATTATTGGAATCTTTTTCTTGTTTACCAACTTTACAACAGCAGAAATTCCTTTCTTGCCAATTCCACCTAAACCCAAATGATAATGTCTATCAAGATTGCAACCAAGATCTCCTTTAGCATCATTTAGATGAAGAATTTTTAAATTGTCTATTCCTACATATTTGTCAAATTCTGAAAAAGTTTTCTTTACAGCTTCTTCAGTTTTTAAATCATATCCTGCAACAAATGCATGACATGTATCTAAACAAACTCCAAATTTTTTTGTAGGTTTTAATTGTTTGAAAATTTCCCCAAGCTGTTTAAAATCAGAACCAACAGAATTTTTCTGACCCGCAGTATTTTCTAACAAAATCATTACATCATTTTTTATTTTACCTGCTTTTGTTAATCCTTCAACTAGTCTTTTAATTCCAGCTTCGTCACCTGTTCCCAAATGACTTCCAAGATGTGTTACAAGATATGGAATTCCTAATTGTGCGCACCTTTCACTTTCATCAATCAAAGTTTTAACAGATTTTTCAAAACCGTCATCTTTGGGTGTTGCAAGATTAGGCAAGTATGGCATATGTGCGCATGTAGCCAACCTGTCAATTTTACTGGTTTTTAGTTTTAATTTAAAATTATCAATGTCTTCTTTAGAAAGTGGTTTTGCATGCCAACCTCTTGGATTTCTAGTAAAAATTTGAAATGCTGAACATTTTCTTTCAACTGCATTATCTACTGACTTGTCAATTGATCCAGATATAGAAACATGACATCCAATTTTCATATGTAGAATTTTCCTAAAACATAATTTAAACCAGCATCAAAATCCAAAAAATCAGATTTTTAAGTAAACTAGGTAAATTACTTTCATGCTTGCACTTGGTCAGGATGAAATTGCCAAATACCCATTTTTAGCAGATGCAGGACAATATCTTAAAGATCAAGGTTTCTCACTTGAACAATTTGGTTCAGATCCTGACTTGAAACAGCTTATTGACAAAGCATATGATCGAATTAGAGTAGCTGCTGATGGAAAAATCTACAAATCTGATCTAGATGGAGATCATGTTTCAAAAGAAGCTGCTTTACCAAGAGAAGTATTTTCATTTCTTTTAGCAATTGTTTTATTGAAACTTAGTGGAATGCATACTCTCATCAAGAGATTTGCATTAGCAGAGGCAAGACGTGCAGAAAAATATTTAGAAAAAGATCTAGCAAATATTTCAGATGAATCAAAAAATCAACTTGCAATAAGAGTAATTGATGATCTTTTTTCAGTTCAAGTGAAAAAATTAGATGATTTTTTTATAATTCCTGTTTTTAATTACCTAAAACATTCAATTAATTTTCATGAACGAGAATGGAAACTAATTAATCGACATGTTGAGAATGGTCAAGTTTATCTTTCACCTCATGAAACAGTTCGATTAATCAGAAAAGAATTAGGAACATACATCAACTCAAAGATCGTAAATGCTAGAACGCCTACAATGATTCCTGGTTTTGAAGATTCAGTGAATAAACTGGTTTCATTATCAAAAAAATTTGTAACATATACTGTTACCACAGGAGAATATCCTCCTTGTGTAAAACATGCAATTGAAGTTCTTGAAAAAGGAGAAAACCTTCCTCATTCAGGAAGATTTATGCTTGCAACTTTTCTTTTATCAAAAGGACAATCAGTTCAGCAAATTGCACCTCTGTTCAAAAATGCTCCCGATTATAATGAACGCGTAACGTTATACCAACTAAATCATTTGGCAGGTACATCAGGAGCTGGCACACAATATTCCTGTCCATCCTGTGAGAAATTAAAAACTCAAGATTTATGCTTTGCAACTCCTGAATGTGATAATATTATCAATCCTTTACAATTTGGAAGGAAGAAAAAATAATGCAAGATACTGATATACAATTTCTAGAGAGTTCTTTTAAAAAATATTATTTTGATCATTTTGATCAAATCAAAGTACCTGAAAGAACATCTGAAAGAGAATTTGGCTATCAAAAATTTAATTCTGGAATGACTCGTCATATTGCAATTAGAGATGATAAAGAATTACATCTAATGTTGATACAAAATATTCCATCCGATGTTTATTGTTCTAATGCATACTATACATTTCCCAATTTACCTATGAACGAAAAAGATTGGAAAGAAGCAGATTTGATTTTTGATATTGATGCAAAGGATCTTAATTTACTATGTAGAGAAAGTCATACAGTTTCAATTTGTAATGAATGCAGTGATGTTTCAAAAGGTTCTTTACAGTGCACTAAATGCAATTCTACTAAATTAGAAAAAAAATCTTTACCATGCAAAAACTGTATTGAAGCCTCAAAAACTGAAGTTGTTAAACTGTCTAAAGTCTTAATTGATGATCTTGCAGTATCTAAAGATGATATTCATGTATATTTTTCTGGAAATGAGGGATTTCATGTTTATGTGTACAATTCACAATTCCAAGAAATTGGATCTAGAGAACGATCTGAATTGACAGATTATATCTCATTCCGTGGAGTAATTCCTGAATCATTTGGAATGAAAAAAATTAAACCAAACAGATCATCTTTTCCAAATTTTGAAGACAAAGGATGGAAAGGAAGATTTGCCAAAGAAGTTTTTGGCTCAAAATCTAAACGCTCAAAAATAATTACAGAATTACTTGCAAATGGCTATTCGTCTTTCCAAAAAACTTTAGATGACGTGGCTGAAAACATTGGTGTTAAAATTGATCCAAATGTGACAATGGATATCCATAGAATTTTTAGACTTCCTGGCTCAATTAACAGTAAAAGTGGACTTTCAAAAATTCAGTGTAGTAATTTAACAACATTTGATCCATACACTGAAGCATCTTTTCTTAGTGATGAAACTATCGAAGTCTTAGCAAATTGTCCAATAGAATTCAAATTAAAAAATAAAAAATTTGGCCCCTACAACAATGAGAAAGTGACAGTTCCAGGATTTGTTGCAGTGTACATGATTTGTAAAAAATTAGCAACAATAGCTTGATTTTACCGGTAAGACATTAATTTACCAAATCTCAACAAAATTTGGTTTTGTATAGCGCCTCTACTGATAAGCAAGCTCCTCCTCCTGATGCTGGAAAATACATCAGATTGGGAATAGTCGCCATAATTGGTATAGTAATTTTTACTCTGGTAGGAAATCAGGCAGTCATTTTATCCATGAATTTTACAGAGTTTGGTGATCAGTTTACCAAACCCCTCTATTACACACTTGTTTCTACAATTATTTTATCGGCCATTGCTCTAGTTCGAGTAAACATTGTAGGGCGCTCATCAATTTTTTGGTATGCAATTAGTACAGGAATTGGATTTCTAGGTGGTGGAGGACAACAACCCATATCTAGTACACTTGCTAGTTTTAGAGATTACAAGTTATCTTCAGCTCAATTTGTAATCTGGCAAATTACTAAGATTTTGCTCTTTGGAGCTTTCTTTGCAAATATTATGTTTGGATTTGCAGCAATGTCATTTATTGATGGAAACACTTTGGGAATAGAGAATTTACCATCATTATTTTCTTTACCTTTTGTAACTCCTGATAACAATCCAAGTTATGCATCTGAAAATGTTGTTCCAATGATTCCCGCTTTAGTAATTTTAATCCCTCCACTGCTTGCAGCAATTGGACTACGTCTTGTTTTGTATGTCGGAATTCACAGAATAATTCATGTAATAACATCATTTTTACAAGATTCTAATGAAGGAAAACCACGTTATCTAAACTATGTTTCAACAATTGAAGGAATTATTGGAATTGGTGTAATATGGGCTGGAATCAATCTTTTCTTTACAGATCAAATTGATTATAACACAAGATATGTTATTGGTGGAACTCTTGTTATTGGTTTTGCTTTAATTGCTTTTTCAATAGTTGACAGAATTCGAGCTCGTGTACTTACTCATATGTTTAAGAGAGACGTTTACATTAGATTTTTAACAATTATTGCAATAGCAATCATAATTGCCGGAGTTGTCTCAGTAAACAACAGTATTGCCGATGCAAAGAAAATTGAATATTTAGGTCCTTATACTGCACAACAAATAGGAGTAAATCGATATCTGGGAGAACTAAATGGTGTCCAAGAAAACATTCATGATGTAAAACTAACGTCTGTTTCTGCAAATAATATCAAAAATTATGTTAAACAAAATAGTGATGTGCTTGATGTAATTCGAGTTTGGGATTGGGAGGCTGCATTTGCCAAATTAAAGCCTGAGATTGGTCTAATTCCATATGTTGATTTTGAAGACAACGATATTCTTAGATTTAACAATACATTGTATTGGACTGCATCAATGAAACCAATCTTACCCACATCTGTTAGTCTTGAAAATAGATGGTATAACGAACATCTTGTATACACACATGTTCCAAATGGTTTTCTTACACTAGAAGCCACTGATGGACAGATTGTTGATAGTGGTGAATTCTTTAAACAAAGAGAGATTTACTATGGTGAAGGAGGATTGTTTGAACAAACTTGGTCAGGATATCCAAATTCACGAGGTGATGCTAGTGCAGAACTTGGTGGAGTTTCCTACTCTGGTTTAGGTGGATTAGATGTCTCACCACCGCTTAGTTGGATTTTTGAACCAAACTTTTTGCTTTCATTTCCTGGTGAATCAGTTCACATAATGAGATACAAAGATGTACATGACAGAATGGAAACTCTGTATCCTTATTTCTTATATGATCTATTTGGTAAAGAATTAGATTCACTTCCTGTGACTGATGGTGAAAATTCATACTGGTTAATTCCATTAATTATTGGATTTGATACCGGTGATGTTCCATGGTCTGTTGGTAATCCATACTTACGGTTAGTGGGTTATGCTCTAGTTGATTCTTACAATGGTGACATTCAATTGTTAAAAACTGGTGATGATTTCTTTACTGAAATGTTTGCTAGTCAATATTCTGATCAATTCAAACCAATGCCAAAATGGTTAGAAGAACAAATCAGATATCCTGTTGAGCTATTCAACTGGAAGACAGAGATGTATAATATCTATCACGTAACAAATGTTGAGACATTTATCCAAGCTAACGAATTTTATGAGATTCCGCGTGGTCTTGATACCTATTATGTGGAAGCAAAACCACCAGGTTTTGAACAAACTGAATTTGTAGGTCTACTTTCATTAGAATTAAGAGGCTCTCAAGGAAGAAATCTAGCAGGTTATATGGTTGTAGAAAATGATCTTACAAATCTTGGAGACTTGCAATTTTATGAAGTACCACTTAATTCTACTACAAAATTAATAGGTCCAACAGCTGTTAGAGAAGCACTTGATAGAGATCCAGAGTTTGCTCAATTAAAGACACTTTTGAGAAATCCACGAATTGGTGATAATATTTTGTACCGTGTAGGTGATCATGATATCTACTTTATTCCTGTATATACTGCAGGTGCAGGTGGAGTAGTTGCACAATTAGGAACTATTGCAGCTGTTGGTGCCGCATTTAACGGGGAATACTTTGTTGGTTTAGGCGAAACGCAAGAAAAAGCATTTGAAGCATATCTAAAGAAAGTTTCAGGTGTTGCACCAACTGTCACTACAGCTGATGATAATTATGTTGAATTAGTAAAGGATGATAGAATCAATATAATAAAATCTGTGTTTGAAGAAAATGGAATATCTGTTGCTGAACCAACATCTATTCAGATTCCATTGTCATTTAATGAAGGAGAATTATTCTTCTTTACTGAAAATGATCGTGAAAATACTGAGAAATTCTTGTCTGACTTCATAGATGATTTTGTCAAACCACGTAGTGATAGAGTATTCATGTGGCAAGAAGACAATAACCTTAATGTTGGTACAGTACTTCTTAGAGATAACATTCCAGAGATTCATTATGTCTCTATAGAGGTTGGCAACTAATTGCTACTTGTTGTTGATAACGGATCTATTTACACTGAAAATCTAATCAATTTTTTAAATGAAAAAAATTTTCTTTTTGAAAAACAAACTCCTCCTTTATTAAATATGGATTTTATATCACAATACGATTCATTCATTCTTTCTGGAAGAAGAAAGAATGAAAAAAAAATCAATGAAATTAATTCCAAAATTATAAGACACAGTATTGAAAACAATAAAAAATTACTTGGAATTTGTTATGGTGCAGAAATTTTAGCTCTTACTTTAGGAGGAACAATCAAAAAAACTTCAATTCTCCAAAAAGGAAACGAATCAATACAGACTCTTCTAGATAATCCTCTTTGTAGTGATTCATTTGACGTGTTTGAGAGTCATGCTTTTGAGATCTCAAAATTACCCCTAGATCTTGTCTCACTTGCACAATCAAAAAATTGTAAATATGAAATAATTCAATATAAAAAAAGATTAATTTTTGGAACTCAGTTTCATCCTGAAATGAGCAAAGATGGAAATAAATTGATTGAAAAATTCTGTTTACTTTGATTGATTTTAATAACTCTCAAAATTTCTTTATTTCATGGATGAAGAAAACCATGAATTACTTTTACCTCTTGTTGAAGAAGAAAACATTTGCCTTCCATTACCCATTAACGTAGTATCCAAATATTGGAATGTTGATTTGCCTATGGCAGAAGCTATAGAATCTGCAAAAAAATACTCTGGCTTTAGTGGCAGTATTATAATTGAAGGAATTGAAATCGCAGAAAGACATGGATTGACTTGTAAAATAGTCCATTCATCATTAAATGAATTAAAAAAGATAATTGATGCAGGAATTCCACCAATTGTAATTCTTCCAGGAATTCCAGAAATTACACAACATGCTTCAGTAATCACTGGTTATGATGAAAGTGAAAAAACAATTCTACATTATATTCAAACAGGTAATCAAGAAGGTGAACAACAAGAAGGTGTAATTCCTGAAAATATATTTGAGAAAGAATGGACTGAAGAAGGAAAATTAGTTATAATTTTGGCTCCATCTGAAATAATCTCGTCAATTAAACTAGAAAATGACATCACTGAAAAATCAAATAGACTCTGCTTTATTTCTGAAAAACAGAACATTTTAAAAAATACCGAAGAAGCACTTGAATCTCTAAAACAAGCAGTAGAACTTGATGGAAAAAATTCTACTGCCTTGAATTTATTAGGTACAATGCTTAATGCAGGAAATTCTCCTGACTGTGTAAAGTACTATGAAAAATGTTTAGATATCAATGATAAATCATATCTGACGTATAACGGTCTTGGAAATTTTTATCTAAAAACAAACCAATTTGAAAAAGCAGAAAATTTCTATACAAAAGCAATAGAAATCAATCCCAAACGTTCTGCAAAAATTTACAAAAATCGTGCATATCTAAGAGAAAAACAAAATAATAACTCTGATGCAAAAGAAGATCTCAAAAATTATTTAAAATATTATCAAAAAGCTCCTGATAGAGGAATAATAGAACAAGCAATTAGAGAATTATAATGCGGAGTGCGGGATTTGAACCCGCGGCCTTCAGCTTGGGAAGCTGACGTCATACCAGACTAAACTAACTCCGCTCAAAGGAAATTCATTGATTATGATTAAATATCTTAATTGTTTACTATTGATATGGATGCAAGATGTCCAGAATGCGAAAAAGTTGCAATTTTAGATGATGACATTGCCAATGTAAAATGTCCTCATTGTAATTTTCAAGCAGATTATGATACTTATCTAGAAATAATGAAAGATCAAGCAATCAATATGTCCTCTGAATATATTCCAGACAGACCTGGAATTTAACTACCAATAATTTCCTTTGTCAGAACAATCTAAATGAGCTCCACAGTTTGGACAAAACATGTGACATGCTTGCATATCAACCATTTTTTTATCACATCTAGGACATCTGATCTCTTCTTTCATGCCTATCTCAATTTTTCTTGATTTAAAAATAATGTCCAAAGGTTAATTAGTCCTTCAACTTTTTTTCGAGATAATTGGCAAACTTCAAGCTTACAGTATCTGACATTAAAGGAAAATCAGTTTCAAAAGAACTCAAAGATAGTGATGCTAATCCGTTGTTAGGATTACAACTAGGCAATGAAACTGATGCATCGGTTGTTGGATTAACTGGAAAATTAAAGATCACTGGTGGAAGTGATAAATCTGGTGTTCCAATGCGAAATGATGTTCATGGTGCAGCAAGAAAAAAAGTTTTGCTTTCTAAAGGTGTTGGATTACAAGATGCAGAATATGGACAACGGAAAAGAAAATTAATGCGAGGAAATACAGTTTCAGAAGAAATCTATCAAGTAAACTGTAAATTTGATGGAGAATTACCAGTTGAAGCTCCTGCAGAAGAAGCAACAGAAGAAAAAACTGAAGACAAAAAAGAATAACTTAACATATACCGATTTAACTTTTTGATTCATGCATTGGAGAGAAACTCTTCCAGATTGGTATGTTAAAAAATATGGATATCAACCATGTGTCAACATTGGTACTGCAGGCCACGTAGATCATGGAAAAACAACTCTTATTCAGGCATTAACAGGTTCATGGACAAGTGTACATAGTCAAGAATTAAAACGTGGAATTACAATTAGAGTTGGTTATTCTGATGCAGCATTCTACAAATGTAAAAAATGTAAAGAACCTTTAGGATATTCAACAACACCAAAATGTAATAACTGTGGAAAAGAAAGTGAACTATCTAGAGTTGTCAGTTTTGTAGATAGTCCTGGTCACGAAAGTCTTATGGCAAACATGCTTTCAGGTTCTGCTTTAATGGATGGAGCGTTACTTTTGGCAGCAGCCAATGAAAAAGTACCAAAACCACAAACAAAAGAACATCTTTTAGCTTTACAAACACTTGGAATTCAACAGATAGTAATTGTACAAAACAAAGTTGATTTACTTTCTTACAAAGAAGCTCTTGCAAATTATCAGGAAATTACAAAATTTGTCAAAGGAACACATGCAGCAAAAGCTCCTGTGATTCCAATTTCTGCACAATCTGGATTAAATATAGATGCACTAATTGGTGCTATTGAATCAACAATCAAAACTCCAGAAAGAGATGAGAGAGCAAATACAGTTATGCATGTTTTACGTTCATTTGATGTAAACAAACCTGGAATAAAACTAAAAGATATCAAAGGTGGTGTTATTGGTGGCAGTCTTACTCAAGGAGTTTTTAATGTAGGTGATGAAATTGAGATTAAGCCAGGAATAATAAATGAAAAGAAAAAGACTTACGAACCATTAATGACCGAAATTACTTCTTTAGGAACTGCTGCAGGAATTGTTGAATCAGTAAAACCTGGTGGATTAGTAGCTATTGGAACAAAACTAGATCCTGCAATGACTAGAAGTGATTCATTTATTGGTTCAGTAATTGGAAGACCAGGAACACTTCCTGAGAATTCAACTGTATTAAAATTAGAAGTAAATTTATTTGATTCCGCAGTAGGAGCAACTGAAGATGTTAAAGTACAACCTATTTCTTCTGGAGAATTACTCCGACTAAACATTGGGACTGCTCCTGTATTAGGCAAAGTAACCAAAATAAAATCTAAAAATGTAGAGATAGAACTTAGAAGACCTGCGTGTATATTTGAAGGTGGAAATGTTGCAATAAGTAGAAGAATTGCTGAGAGATGGAGACTTATTGGTGCAGGAATAGTTGGTTGAAGTAATCTGTGATACAAATTTTCTTATTCATTTAGCTAATAATAGAATTAAAAATTTGGATTATCTTGATGTAGAAATAGGACAAATTACTTTTGTTATTCCTCAGGTAGTAAAAAATGAATTATATGAATTAGAAAAAAACCCTGAAAAAAAATCTGAAATACAATCGACACTGAATTATATTAAAAATTTTAAAATTATTCCTATTTTGGGTTCTTTTGCTGACAAAGAATTACTTGATTATGTTTCAAAAAATAGAGTAATTATAGCTACAATGGATAAACAATTAAAAAAACAGATTAAAAATAATGGAAGTTCAATCATGTCGTTTTCAAATAATAAGATAATTTTAGAATCTTAGAAATATTTAATTTTAAGACATTGTAATATTAGATAATTATGATTTTGGAAAGTGATGCTTTTGAAAATGGAGGAATAATTCCACAAAAATATGGTTACAAACACGGAAACGTTAGTCTTCCACTAAAAATTAAAGAAATTCCTGAAAACACAATCTCTCTTGCTTTGATTATGGATGATCCTGATGCTATGGCAGCTGTTGGAAAAATTTGGGTACATTGGGTCGTATGGAATATTGAACCTAAAAATAGTGAATTTAAGGAAAATTCAATTCCTGCATCTTGTATTGAAGGAGAAACCGATTTTGGTGAAATTGGTTACGGCGGACCTGCTCCTCCAGATAAAGAGCATACCTATATTTTCAAATTATATGCATTAGACAAAAAATTGGATAGCAATAATGGATCAACTAAGAAAGAAATTGAATTTGCAATGAAAAATCATGTGATTGAAAAAACATCTCTAAAAGGAAGATTTTCTCCATCTTAATTTGTAATGTTTTTAAATTTTTTACATAAAGAGTAATAAGTAAAGTTTCTTTGAGAAAATTTAATTGCTAATAAATACAAAAATTATTTCTATACGAAATTTCGATTTAAAATTAAACCATCTCTTAATAATTGCAATTCTTTCTATATCATTTTCAGTTTCATTTTTACTGAGATCTCAATCATCTGACTTTGGTTGGGAACTAAATGAATTTGATCCATTTTTTAATTATAGAGCTACCAATTACATTCTTGATAATGGAATAGCTGCTTATTATGATTGGCATGATGATTTAAGTTGGTATCCTGATGGTCGTGATGTTTCAAAAACATCTCAAGCTACCTTGCATATTACTACAGCCATTTTTTATTGGATTTTTGGAGGCTCAACTAATCTTTATGACTTTACAATTTTATTTCCTGTGATTTTTGGTTCTCTTTCATCAATAGTATTATTTGCTGTAGTACGAGTAATTGGTGGTACAACAGCTGGATTATTTTCTGCCTTGTTTTTCTCTATTTCTTTACCTATTCTTATTCGAGGCCCTATAGGTTGGTTCAAATCAGAACCTCTTGGATTATTTTTTAGTTTATTCGCAATATATTTTCTTTTAAGTGGAATTCATTCAAAAAATAAAGTTGCTATGGTGAAATTAATAGCAGCTGGATTATTTACTATCCTTGGATTATCTGCATGGGGAGGAAATCAATTTTTCTTAATTCCTATAGGATTACTATTCATGGCTTTACCTTTTTTAAGAAAAGATCATAATTTCCTATTATGGAGTATTCCGCTATTTACATTATCTGTAATTATTTTTTCATTTGGTTTTGAACGACTAAGTTTTAATTTGGCATTTGTAAAAGGACTTGGTGGTCTTTCATTAATTATTCCTACATTTTTTATTATAATTTGTATTTTCATTCAAAAGAAAAGTAATAAAAATAAAATAAGAAATTGTTTTATATTTTTATTCTCTATTATCATTATTTCATCTAGTCTTCTAATCTTTAATGTTGATTCAAATTTCCTACCTTTGCCTAGTCATAGGTATCTAAACGCTATTAATCCCTTTTTGACTACAACCGATCCATTAGTTGATTCTGTTTCTGAGCATGCAACAACAACTCTCGATCAATCATTTTTGTTTCATTCTGTATTAATGATTTTTTCAGGTTTGGGAATTTGGTTAATTATTAAAAAAACCCAAACAAAGGATTCTACTTTAATTAAAAATGATATGTTGGTATTTTCATTAATTATTGGTATTATTGGAGTTTACGTTAGTTCAGCTTTTGTTAGATTAGAAATATTCGCATCTATTTCAATAATAATTTTAGCATCTCTTGGATTAACTATGTTAACAAAGGAATTCTTCAAAAATAATCTAAAATCAAATAATTCAAAAAAGAGATTTCTTACATTATCATATGTAGCAGGAATTTTTATTCTTTTGATTATACCATTAGTTTATCCTACCGGAAGTAATGCTATTTCTCTTACAAAAAATCCTGCAACCATTCTTAATGGAGGAACTGGTTTTAGTATTGCCACATATGATTGGATTGATTCTTTGAAATGGATCAAAAATAATACATCTGAAGATGCTGTATTTGCTTCATGGTGGGATTATGGCTATTGGATTTCTACAATGGGAGAACGTGCAACTTTAGCTGATAATGCAACATTAGATACTCAAGTTATAACTAATATTGCTAAAATATATCTGAGCACTCCTGATGATGCTTGGAATTCATTAAATAAAATGCAAGCTGACTATGTAGTTGTTTTTGTAGCTGGTGAGAAATTGAATATTGATTCTCCTCAATCATTTTATAGATTAGGTGGGGGAGGAGATGAATCAAAAAAACAATGGTTTATGAGAATTGGAGGATTTGATGAAACAAAATTTGTACACCCTGACGGTATAAGTGGAACTGATAAATTTTGGAATGATACTTTACTTGGAAATATGTTCCCATTTTCATTATTAGGTTATATCAATCCTAATAATTTGAATGATCAATCTTTAACATATGTTCCAGGCATGATTCCAATTTATGAAAAAGAGATAAAATATACTTTTGATGGAAACGGACCTCTAAGGTTAGTTTATGCATCATCAAGCTTTACAGAAGAAAAAATTGGTCCAATGATTGGTGTTTTTATTTATGAAATAAACAAAGATTATCAGCCAACATCTTAATTTTCTACGAATATCGCTCTGCTAATCTATATCTCATATATTTATCATCTGGGGAAAATTTTGCTGGATGAACAGAAATTGTTTCATGATCACACTTTGAACATTTATCTTTTAAAGTATAATGATCACACTTTGAACATTTTCTTAGCAAAAATCTCATTTTAATTCTCTCTAGTTTTCTTTGAATCTTCTCTAGTAAATTTGAATGAACCTTTTTTCTTTGTTATGTTAGTTTCAATTTCTTCTATGATTGGCTTCAATCTTTTTTCAGCTGATTTGAAATCTTCAGATGTAATTGAAAGTCTATATTTTGGTGCTCCTAGATATGTAATATCGATCGTAGAGTCTTTTTTTATTACATCTAACAAAGTTTTCTTAATAATTTCAACACCATCTGATTTATCACTTGTAATTTCCATAATTCCTCTAATTTCTACAGATGGAAGTTTAATTTTAGAACAAATATCTTCAATAACTGTAGCAGTTTTTTTCGTAATTTTCAATTCTTTTATAGATTCAATTCCATTTCTACCAATAGATATGAAAGCATCATAAACTGAATCAAATTTTGAATAGATACTATCTTCTAGTTTTTCAATTTCTTCATCTGATAATTTGGCTTTATCTTGAACATTTTGTAGTAGTGTTTTTCCTTTTTCAAATTTCTTAACTTCTTTTAATTTTTGTTTTTTCTGATCTTTTGAAACCTGTTTTAATGAGAGATCAATATCTCCACGTTGAGGATTTACTTTTTTTACAAGAAGTACCTTTTTCTCTCCATCTTTGACAAATCTATTAACTGATCTTATCCAACCTGGTGCAATTTCAGAAATATGTAAAAATCCCTGAATATCTTCATACTCGTCTAATGTTACATATGCTCCATGATCCATCACTTTGGTAATTGTAGCAAGAACAATCTCTCCTTGTTCTGGCATTTCTTGGATTTCAGTAGACATTTCTTCTAAAACTCCTTCATATGTAAATTAATGTTTGCTGATTAGAAATCAATTCCTTTCTTTGCTTTGATACCCTGTTGAAATGGATGTTTTATTTCTCTCATCTCAGTTACTAAATCTGCCTTTTGAATAATCTCTTCTTTAGCATAATTTCCTGTTAATATCAAATCTACATTATTCGGTTTTGAATTTATTATATCTAAAACATCATTTACTGAAACTAAATCCAGTTTTATTGCGTAGTTTATCTCATCTAAAATTACAATATCATAGTTTCCTGATTGAATTTTTTCGTTACTCACTCTGATTGCCTCTTTAGCAATTTTCTCATGATCTTCTTTTGAACTTTTATCATCAATTATACCTACAAATCCTTTTCCTACTGCCACCATTTCAAATTCTGGTTCAAGTCTTTTGGATGAATCCATTTCTCCATAATGCCATGAACCTTTGATAAATTGTATCATGCAAGTTTTTTTCCCATAACCTGCAGCACGTAAAACAATCCCTAACGCTGCGGTAGTTTTGCCTTTTCCTTTACCAGTATAAACAATAATCAAACCATCTTTTTCCATAAACTACATTTCATGGATCTTACTAAAAACATTGAGGATCTCATAAATCTATCAATTTAAATAAAAAATGATTATAGTCATGCAATTGAGAATTCCTAGAATTGTTATTGCAGGTGCAACTAGTGGAGTAGGTAAAACATCAATTACATGTGCAATCATTCATTCTTTACAAAAACATGGGTTTTCTGTTCAACCATTCAAAGTAGGACCAGATTACATTGATCCAGGTTATCTTTCAAGTATTTCAAAACATGAGACATACAACTTGGATGCATGGTTAATGGGTGAAAATCAACTATTGAATAGTTTTATTTCAAATTCAAAATCAAACATATCTGTTATTGAGGGCGTAATGGGTTACTATGATGGTTATAATGGAAATTCAAATTATGCTAGCACTCATCATATTGCATCACTAACAAAATCTCCTGTAATTTTAATTTTGGATGCAAGTAAAACATCACGTTCTATTGCTGCAACAGCTTTGGGATTCATAAAATTTCACAAAAATTCCCGAATTGTAGGAATAATTCTAAACAAAATAGGTAGTAAAAAACATGAGATATTGTGCAAAACCGCTTTAGAAAAAACTAAACTACCTATTATCGGAACAATACCAAAAGATCCTTCATTGACAATGTCCTCTAGATATCTTGGATTAATTTCTACTTTAGATAACAAAACTCTAAAAAAACAAATTGAAAAAATTTCAAAAATAATTTCCGAGTACATAGATATCAATCAAATAATCAATATAGCAAAAAATTCATCTAAACTATCTAAAAAATCAAAACCTTCCACTAAGAAAACAAAAACTACAATAGCTGTTGCATTAGATACATCATTTAATTTCTACTATCAAGATAATTTAGAAGCATTACGTCGTGAGGGCGCAAATCTAAAATTTTTCAGTCCTGTTAAAGATAAAAAAATTCCAAAATGTGATGGACTTTACATTGGTGGAGGATTCCCAGAAATTTTAGGAAATACTCTATCAAAAAATCAGACTATGAAAAAATCAATAATGAAATTATCTGAAGATAATCTTCCTATCTATGCTGAATGTGGTGGATTGATGTATCTCACAAAATCTATTTTGTCTGATAATAAAAAATACAAAATGATTGGTATTTTTGATGCTGAAACTAAAATGACAAAAAAAATGATGCTAAACTATACTAAAGGCAAAATTATTTCAAAAAACCCAATTTCTGAAAAACTACATCGATTTCAGGGTCACGAGTTCCATTATTCTCAATTAGACTCTGTTTCATCTGATTCAAAATTTGCTTATTCCTTAGATGTTGGTCAAGGTATTGTTAAACAACGTGATGGCCTAATTCAAGATAATACATTAGCCTCTTATGGCCATCTGTATTTTGACAGCTCAGATTATGCAAAAATCTTTGTTAAAAACTGTATAAAATATTCAAAAAGCTGATTCTGCCCTAATTAATTTGAAAAGTGCGTTAATTGTAGCTGAAACTGAAGAACTGCCTCCTTTTCTTCCCACATTGGTGATAAATGGCGCTCCTTCCAACTTTGATAATTCTTCCTTAGATTCTGTAGCACATATGAATCCCACAGGTATTCCAATAATTAATGCAGGCTTTACAATGCCTTCTTTTACCATCTGAATCACTTCCTGTAGAGCAGTAGGCGCATTTCCTATGGCTACAACCCCTCCATCAATATCTGAACTTGCTGCCTGCATGGATACCTGGGAGCGAGTTTTACCCTCTTTTTTTGCCAATTCCATGATTTCTGGCTTTGAGATATTGCAAATAATGTTATTTCCAAAATCTTTGGGATTTTGTTTGTTCATTCCTCCTATCACTCCATTAACATCAACAACAATACTGCAACCCTTTTTCAAAGCATTCATTCCGCTTTCAATCGCATCCTTGTGAAAAATTAACCTGTTTTTATCTGCAAAATCAAAATCGGCTGTTGAATGAATAATTCTTCTAACTATGGGCCATTCTTTTTCATTAAAGTTATGAGAACCTATTTCATCTTCAATCATTTGCATACTAGCATCTTCAATTGATTGACCTTTCTTAGTTTGCATCTTCTACCTCTTTTGCTCTCTCTAAAATAAGATCAATCATTTTTTGATCTGTACCTATATGTTTTGTAATGAAAGTATTTTTCATATTGGATTTTTCAAGTGCTGGTACCAAATCATTATTGATATCAGTTTTAACATGTGCGCCTTCATGTAGAAAATAAAAAACAATAATCAGCACTTTAGGATTGTCTTTTTCACATTTTTTGATTCCTTCAAAAATATCTGGCTGTTCAATTTCAAGCCAACATCTACTTACATTTCTGTAATTACCTTTTAGTTGGTTTACAATATAGTCTAATGACATTTGTGCATTTGGATCTTTACTTCCGTGTCCAATTATCATTACGTCTATTTCGTCATTGGGAAAAGTGATTTCATTTTCTTTTAATGTAGTAGATATTCTATTTTCAACTACATCTACCAAAGTTTTATGCATGCTCATTTGTTTTGTAACAACAAATTTCACATTGGTATCTTTTTGGAATTTCATTACATCAGTAACTGCATTTTTTACTTTTTTTCCAGGATACAAAAAGTAAGGAACAATAGTCAAAGAATCAATATCCTCTTTAAGGCATTTTTTAATTCCATCTTCGATATATGGTGGTTCTACCTCAAGAAAGCAATAATCTGTAAAAACATATTCTCCTTTTGCCTTGATTCCTTTACAAATTACATCTAATTCTTCAGAAGCTTCTCTTTCTCTACTTCCCCTATCAATTAACAATAATCCTCGCTTCAATTCAAAATCCTCGCTATGGCTATAGTCAAATTAGGAGGGAATTTTTGCTTTTCTACTATTAACTCTCCTTCTGATATTTTGATCGCAGCAGCTTCAGAAACACTTGCTGTTCCTTCAAACACTTTTACAGTTTCAGAGGGATTTGGTGCAGAAATTAATGCCAATTCTTTCCTGTCTACATATTCTACTGGAATTTTCATCTCTTTACCAAGATCTATTAATCCCTGAACATCTTGTGGTTTTTTGATTGATACTAATTTTGCAATTGATTTAGAACTTAGTTTGAATTTATCTAAACAAAAATTGATCCCTTCTCTAATAGTATCTTTTGAAGTATCCCAATGTAATCCTATTCCAATAACTAAACTTGGAGGTCGATAAATTACTGATTCCATTGCTATTTCATCACCAATGATCTTATCTGTAATTATTAGATGCCCTTTAGATCCAGATTTTTTTAAATCTTCAATGTTATCATAAATCACAACATTTTTTGGCAATTTTTTATACCACTTTTTGTTTCCTGTTTCTTGCAATACTCCTATTGGTTCATCGTTTACCATGTGGGCACTGATTTTTGTTACTGTCGAGTCATCTTCGATTTTCCAATCAAATTCCCTTCCTACCAAATCAACTGCAATTGTTTTGTTTACATCAGCTGCAGTTGTAATTACAGGCAATGCTTTCAATTTAGATGCAATTTCTTCAGTAAGTTTATTGGCCCCTCCAATATGTCCAGACAAAACACTAATCACAAAATTTGTTTTATCGTCAATGACTATTACCGCAGGATCTGTTTTTTTATCTTTCAAATATGGTGCAATTAATCTAATTACTGCACCCAAAGAAAAAATACAGATTAAAGCATTACTGTTTTTGAAAAGTTCAACAATTTTATCTGATGTAGGCTCAGAATACCAAGTAATTTTTGGTGCTTCATTAGCTAGTTTTGATGGTGCATATACGCTCCAATCTGGAAATAATTGCTTCAGATTTTCTCCTATGTTTACCCCATTTTTTGTAATGGCAAGAACTGAAGTTTTTTCCACAATCAAAACCTTTCAACTTTAATAAAATACCTTACTGTTCAGATTTTCTAGCTAAAATATTTCCTTCAAAATCAAACAATATGACATCGATTGGAACTTTTTCTTCAGAGTATTTTCTCATATGCTTGTACGTCTCGGCACAAATTAAGTCAAAAAATCCTTTGATCTTATTCTCTTGAATAATTTCTGAAACATGTCTTGCGGTATTTGCTTTTTTAATCTCTTGAATAACCGTTTCATTTGCATTGCATTTTTGAGCTAATTCTGCTAAAAAACCCATATCTACTTTGGAACCTTTAACATGAGTTTGTTTAACTCCTGCAGCCATTTTTGCTAACTTTCCAATGAACCCAACAACATATGCTCTTTTGATGTTTTTTCTACTGCATTGTTGAATCGTATATCCTGAGAAATCTCCCATCTGTACAAAGCAATGATCTGGCAAATCTACAATTTTCTTTGCAAAATCTTCACTTCTACCGCCAGTAGTAAGTACTACCATATCATTTCCCATCGCAAGTGCAACATCCAAATTCTGTCTTATTGATGCAGCATAAGATGCAGTTGAAAACGGAATTACTATTCCACTTGTCCCTAAAATTGAAATTCCATTAATAATTCCTAATCTTGGATTATCTGTTTTAGGACCCAATTCTTTTCCTTTAGGTACTGAAATTACTACTCTGACTCCTTTTTTCAGCAAAATCTCTTTTCCTATTTCTCTAATGTTTTCAATAATCATTTTCTTTGGAACTGGATTTATGGCAGGCTTGTTGATTTCTAAACCCAATCCCGGTTTTGTTACTATACCTACGCCCTCCCCGCCATCAATTTCGATTTCATTAATTTTTTCAGTTAATGCCAACTCTACAATAATTTCTGCCCCATGAGTTACATCAGGATCATCCCCGCCATTTTTTATCACCGAACATCTTGCTTTTTCAGATTCAAATTCGCATGAATGTACCGGAATTTGAATTGATGATTTTTTAGGAAGTAAAATATCTACACTCTCAATTTTTTTCTGATTAATTATTGATAATAACGCCGCTTTTGACGCTGCAGTAGCAGAACTTCCTGTAGTGTAACCCGTCTTTAGTTTTGCTTTTTCCTCTTCCACATTGATTGTATTAATTTTGTAGTATTAACTCTTATTTCACATTTTTTATATTCTTCAAATAGATTTAAAATCAAAATAAATCTTATTCTTTTATGGCTAAACCTCTAAAGATTGTCGTTACTGGAGCAAGTGGATTTATTGCAAAGAATCTTAGAAGATATTTGTCTAAAAAAAATGTTGAATTGATTTCCATATCTAGAAATGATTTTAAAAATTTTCAGAATGAATCTAAAATAATATCACAAAATTACAACGAAAAAAATATTTTAAAAAAAATTAAAAATGTAGATACATTAATTCATCTTGTTGGAGTAGGAAAACAATCTATTCATAATGATTATGATAAGATTAATTTTGATTTAACAAGGCACATAGTAAATCTAAGCAAAAAAGCTAAAATTAGAAAAATTATTTTTCTTAGTGGTTTAGGAGTTTCTACAAGTACTTCGTTAGGATACTTTATTTCAAAATACAATGCAGAACAACAAATTATTAATTCTGGATTGGACTTTACAATTTTTCGACCTTCATACATTATTGGAAAAGATGATTTATTGTCAAAAACTCTTAAAAAACAAATCAAGAGGGGCGAAATTATTATTCCTGGTTCAGGAACATATTCAATTCAACCCATACATGTTTCTGATGTCGTTAAACTAATTTTCAAATCAATTTCACATTTGCCCCTAAATAACAAAATCATTGATCTTGTAGGTCCCGATTCTGTTACTTTTGAAAAATATGTTAGAATATTTTCTAAAGGAACTAACACCAAAATTAGGAAAATTCCTCTTGAAGAAGCTTATCATAATACAATAGTTAATTCAAAATATGATTTTGGAATTGACGATCTAAATATTCTAATTGGAAATTTTAAAGGAAATCATGATAAATTATCCAAACTATCTAAGATAAAATTTCACTCTGTGTTAGACTAATTATAATCCGGCAGATTGTTTTAAAGTAGCAGCTTTGTCTGTTTTTTCCCAAGTAAATTCTGGCTCATTTCTTCCAAAATGACCATATGAGGCAGTTTTTTTGTATATTGGTCTCTTCAAATCAAGCTGTGAAATGATTCCAGATGGTTTCATATCAAAATTCTTCCTAACTAAATCTTCAATTTGATTTTCAGGAATTTTGTTAGTTCCAAATGTATTGACATACAATGATACTGGTTCTGCAACACCAATTGCATATGCAAGTTGGACTTCACATCTATCAGCTAATCCAGCTGCAACTAGATTCTTTGCAATATATCTGCACATGTAACAGGCTGATCTATCTACTTTTGATGGATCTTTTCCTGAAAAAGCTCCTCCACCGTGTCTTCCAAATCCTCCATAGCTATCTACAATAATTTTTCTCCCAGTTAATCCTGCATCTCCATGTGGACCACCAATCACAAATTTACCTGTTGGATTGATGTGAATTTTAATATCATCATTCCATAGGTTTCCTAAAACTGGTTTGATAACCTTATCAATAATTTCTTTTGAAATTTCTTCTTGAGAAATATCAGGAGAATGTTGTGTTGATATAACAACAGTTTCAATTTTAGTTGGTTTATTATCTTCATATCGTACAGATACCTGTGATTTGCCATCAGGCCTAACCCATGGTAAAGTTTTATCTCTTCTTACTTGTGAAAGTTTTTGAATAAGTTTGTGTGCAAGTAAAATGGGCATGGGCATTAATTCCTCAGTTTCATTTGATGCATAACCAAACATCAAACCTTGATCACCTGCACCTTGTTCTTTATCTTCAGTTGCAGTAACTCCTTGACTGATGTCTGGACTTTGTGAGTGAAGTTTTAATTCAACTTTACATGTAGCTCCATCGAACATCAAATCTTTGTCATCATATCCAATTTCTTTAATCGTTTTTCTAACCAATTCTTCTTGAGATTTTTGATCAAAAATTGCTTTTGATGTAACCTCTCCTGACACTACAACATAATCAGTAGTAACCATTGTTTCAACTGCAACTCTGGAATTTGGATCTTGTTTTAGATACTCATCCAAAAATGCATCAGAAATATTGTCACATATTTTGTCTGGATGGCCTTCTGTAACAGATTCGGAGGTAAAGAGAAAATTATTGGTCATAAAACCACACCACTAACTAGAGTTCATTTTCTAGTTTGATAAATAATACGTTATTGCCTCTTACGATAACCCTGCCATAATTAGCAATTGTTTTACCATCATGAAGTTCTTCAGCGTCAGTCATAATCAGGTTCATATAAGAATCGACATTGTCCATCTTGCCTTTGTATTCAACTTCGTTCTTCAGTCTTACAGTAACTTTCTTCTTAGTACTTTTTTGAAGAGTTGTTAGAGGTCTTTTTGCACTATTTGATTGGGACACTAATTGTTCACTTGTTTTGCAACTTTGTTATCTGGCATAAAAGCCTTACCTCCTTTATGAATATTGAAATTCCTTAAATTTTTTCTTCTTTTTCTAATAATTATACAAATGATCTCTACAGGTTTACAAAAACTGGATAAATTCTTGTCTGGAGGAATTCCAAATAGTGTCATTGTAGATATTTTTGGTGAAAATGGAACTGGAAAGACACTTCTACTATTTCAATTAATCATAAATTCAATTAAAAATGGTGGAAATATTTTGTATTTGGATACAACAGGTGGATTTAGACCTGAACGTATTATAGAAATTCAAAAAGAATCTAAAATTGAAATCGACATACTTGAAAAAATTACTGTATCTAGAATTACTAATACTTCCGAACAAATCAAATCTACCAAAATTATCGAAGAAAACAATTATTCATTAATAATAATTGACAACATCACTGATCTATTTTCTTATGAATATCAAAAAGATGAATCATTTTTTCAAAAAAATTCACTATTTATGAAATATATGCAAAACTTATCTAATTTGGCAATTTCAAAAAAAATTCCAATCATTATTACAAATATGATTAGAATAAGTGATGGTAGGGAAATTGAAAATATGCAAAATGCTATTGATCCTTTTACACATATCAAAATACATCTTTTTAAAAATTCATCAAAATTTCATGGTGAAGTCTATTGGGCGTTAAAAAAAGAAATTTTTTCATATACTATTTCTAAAATTGGACTTTCTGATAATACTGAAGATTTTTAATGATCTATACATAGGTTAAACAATGGCAGGAATTTTTGATTCAATACCAATTATCACTGTAGTTTTATTTGCACTAGGTTTAGTTGGTGTAATCGTTTATGAAAGAACACGTTCAAACAACCCAGTCGAATCAACTTCTTGATTCTCTATTTGGAAAATTTGGGTTTTCTAAACTAACTGAAATTCAGAAAAAAGCTTCACCAATAATTTTACAAAAAAAAGATTGTCTTGTTATTGCTCCAACTGGTTCAGGGAAAACCGAATGTTCCGTTATTCCAATTTTTTCCCTTTTAAAAAATTCTAAAAAATTTGGAAAAATTAAAAGTCTTTACATTACTCCATTACGTGCATTAAATCGTGATGTGTTTAGAAGAATCACAAATTATGCACATGAAAATCAACTGACAATTGAAATCAGACATGGCGATACCAGTCAAAAGGATAGAAAAAAAATCACTGAAAATCCTCCTGATATTTTGATCACTACTCCTGAAACCTTAGTAATTCTTTTGACGCAGGTAAAAATGCTAAATGCATTATCTGATTTAGAATGGATTGTAATAGATGAAGTACATGAATTGTTGTCTAGTGAACGAGGTTCCCAATTATCTTTAAGCATTGAAAGATTGGAAATAAACTCAAAATTTCCACTTACAAAGGTTGGATTATCCGCAACTGTTGGAAATTTTGATGAAGCAGGAAAATTTGTTGTCGGAACTAAACGAAAATGTGAGATTATCAGAGATACATCTGTAAGAAAATATGATGTAGAAATCAAATACGTGGATGGAACAATTTCTGATGTCGCAGAAAAAATCATTGAATATGTGTCAGAATTAAGATTAAATTCTCCCATTCTTCTTTTTACAAACACTCGTGGAGAAGCAGAATTTTTAGCATCAGTGTTAAAAGAAAAAGCATTAATTCCTATAGAATTACATCACGGTTCTCTTTCAAAAGAGGTTAGAGAAGACACAGAACAAACTTTGCGTGAAGGGAAACATGGCATTGTAGTATGTACATCTTCATTAGAATTAGGATTAGATATTGGTTCAGTTGAATTAGTAATACATTATGGTTCTCCTAGACAAGTTTCTAAATTTGTTCAAAGAATTGGTAGAAGTAAGCATAATCGTAATGCATCAGCCCAAGGATTAATCATTACAAATAATGCTGATGATGAATTTGAAGCACAAGCAATTCTTGATCGAATTCAGGAAGGTTCCATTGAAGAACAAAAAATTCATGATGGCTCTCTGGATGTCTTAGCCCATCATTTAGTAGGACTATCTATGCAAATCGGCGAAATTTCTGTTGACCAAGCTTTTGATATAGTCACAAAAGCATATCCATTTAGAAATTTAAAAATTGAACAACTGGCTGATGTGTTGGATTTACTTGATTCAAACTATTTGATATTTTTTGATAGAACAAAAATGACTTTTTGGAAAAAAGGCCGTTCTTTCAAATATTATTTCGAAAACCTTTCAACAATTCCTGATATTCTTAAATTCAAAGTATTCGACAGTGTTGGCAAAAAAATCATTGGATCTTTAGATCAGAGGTTTGTGGGTGATTTTGGAGATTCAGGAAATATTTTTGTGTTAAAAGGCTTGCAATGGAGAATCCTGAACGTTGATGAAAAATCATTTAGTGTAAATGTTGAACCTTTCAGAGGCGGAGGTATCACTGTACCTTATTGGGAGGGAGAAAATATCCCAATTGATTATAAAACTTCACGTAAAGTGGGAAATTTTAGAAGTAAAGTAAAGAATGGAAATTTAACTTTGGTTAATAATGTAATTGAAAAATTAAATTTTGAAAAAATTCCAGATGAAAATAATATTGTTATAGAATCTAATAGATCTCAGGGTTCAATTGTAATTCACTCTTGTCTGGGAACTAAAATTAATTCTACATTGTCTGCATTGCTTTCTTCTATGCTTTCTTCAATGTTGGGTTCAGTTGTTGATTCTCGTTATGATGGATATAGAATTGTACTGTCTTCTAGATCTAGAATTTCAGAAAAACTTTTCATGGAAATTCTAAACGATGATTATGATTTAGAATCTATTGTAAGTGCTTCTTTAACTGGAACTCATAATGTAAATTGGAAAACTTGGTGTGTTGCAAAAAAATTTGGAGTTGTAGGTAGAGGTGCAATATATGAAAGAAAATCTGCTCGATTTTTATATGAACGATATTCAAAAACAGTTCTTGTATATGAAGCTCTTCGTGAATTATTTCATGATAAATATGATCTTAAATATTCTGAAAAGATCCTAAAAAAGATCAAAGAAGATAAAATTCATGTTACTTGGTTAGAAGTTGATCAATTTTCAAAACTTGCAGAACCAATTCTAGATCATACTGCAAAATATTATTCATCTCCTGCAAATCTTGATAAAGGAATTCTTGATCTAGTTAAGGCTAGGTTAGAAAAAACTAAACATAGATTGATTTGTGCCCGTTGTGGTAAATGGGAAAGGGTATTCCAAACATTTGAGGTAAAAAACTCATTGATATGTCCATATTGTAAAGCAAGACAAATTACTGCAACATATTACTCAAATTATGATTTACCTAAAATTATTAGAAAAAAACATGCTGGTAAAAAATTAACATTGGATGAAAAACACAAGTTTGAACGTGCCTGGAAAGTCGCATCATTGGTTGAAAATTTTGGAAAAATTGCATTGACTGTAATATCTGGATATGGTGTTGGTGCTGATACTGCAGCAAGAATTTTGAGAAACATGATAGATGAGGAATATCTCTTTAAACAAATCTATGAAGCTGAAAGACAATATGTTGTTACTAGAGGTTTTTGGGATTCCTAGTTCTTCTTTGTAATTTTAGAAAATGGAGTTACAAAAAGCTCTATCCTTCCTTCTAGTCCAGCTTTTGCATTAAGTCCAGTAATAGAAATAATTTCCCCCAATTCACATTTGTCAATTATTCTTGCTTGATTTCTCCAACCTTTAACCCAAATCTGTCCTGTATCATCTTCAACAAACATTTCTGAGAGAGCTATAGATTCTCCAGATTTTGTTTGAACCTCACGCCTTTCAGGAACTTTCAACACGATTGCTTCAATACAATAACTTGAATCAACTTTGATTTCATTAATTTTTGTTCTAATCTGAGACAACGAAGGAATTGATTCATCATTATCTAGTTTTCTTACAAAAGAATTATCGTCTAGAGTGATTGAATTTCCATAAATCTTTGACGGCATGCATTCTATTACATCACCTTCTACACAGATACTTGTAGAGTTAGAAAAATCACTAATATTAAACAAATTCTTTTTATTATCAACTGCTAAAATTAGATTCTTACCATTTTCTGTTGGTGATATTGAAAGAATTCTGGTAATTACTGGTTCAGCTTCTTTACCCCCTTCAATTTCAATTATTGTAGCATCATTTCCATGAATTTCTAATCCCTGATTTCCAGATTTTACCCTGACTCCAAGCAGTCTTACTTTAGCTGATTGTGAAATCATATTGGGGATTCCTGACTCATCTTTGCCCCATAATACCACTCTTATAGAATTTCCATCTTTTCCTTTCAGTCTCATTCTTAGTGCTTTTCCAGGCATTCCTCTAGAATTTGTAAATTCCATTCCACTAATCATGCCATCAATTGTTCCTGAAACCACTAGATCCTTTTGTCCTTCTTGAGTTTCACTAACATCTTTTGTAATAGTGTCTATTGTCGGAATTTCACTTGTTGTATCGGTTGTTTCTATATTTGATCCAGAACCAATGTTGATTGTTGGAGAACCATCAAGATCTGATTTTACATATGCTTTAATGATCTTAATCAAATCTCCTGGCTTTAGATTTTCAATTCCAGGCAGATTGGCTTTTTCATCCCATAATTTTACACTAGCTGTAGAATTTGTATCGTATACTGTCATTGTTCGAAGATAAAATGGTGAACCATCTTTTCTTGAAAATTGCTTTGAAGGTGATAAGTTCAAAACTCTTGTTTCTAATGAAATTTCTTTTGCTCCGGCATAAAGATCCTTTAAACTAATTTCAGTTTTTTGTGGTTCAGATAATATTATTCCATGATCTGATGCAATCAAAAATAACGCACCTTGATCAGTCAAATACCCAGCACCAATTTTGTCCTTCTTTTGTTTAATTTGTTCTTCAAGATCTGCTTTAGTTAATTCTGGTTTTTGTTCTAAAAATTTATTGATAAGTTCTTCAAATTCCGACAATTCATTTTTCATAAACTTGTTCTATTAATAAAAATTTCATTCATCTTGTAAATCAGTCTTTTCTTTTTTTGATCGCTTAATTTTAACCATCTTGATTTTTCAAAAAATGATTTTGATGATTTTCTTTATTCATACATGTTTTTCTCAATAATTTGAAATATTTTAAAAGAAACTCTTCATTTGTCTCACTACCTAAATTAATAGGAAGATCGCAGTTTTGTTATGTCCTGTATTGAGGTTAACCACCTTTCGAAATTATATGGTTCAGTTCATGCAGTAAATGATCTTGTCTTGTCTGTAAAATCAGGTCAGGTTTTTGGATTTTTAGGCCCTAATGGCGCAGGCAAATCTACAACTATCAAACTTCTAACCACCCTTATTCCACCATCAAGTGGAACGTTATCTATTTTGGGTGTCGATGCAATTTCAAATCCCCTAAAAATTCGTCATAAAATTGGTGTAGTCTTACAGCAGCCAAGCTACGAACCAACATTATCAGTTGAAAAATCCCTTGAAAAGTATGGCATGATGTGGAATGTTCCGAGAACTGAGCGTAAAAAAAGAATGGAACAACTATTGAAGGATTTTGATCTAGTAGAAATTCGTAAAAAACGGAATGAAGATCTTTCTATAGGCCAAAGAAGAAGAGTTCAGGTTGCTCGAGAATTTATGCATGATATGGAATTGTTATTTCTAGATGAACCTACAGTAGGGTTGGATCCTAGTGCTAGAAGAAAATTGTTGGATTATTTAAAAAATAAAGTTCAAACTGGTTTGACAATTTTTTATACTACTCATATTTTGTCTGAAGCAGAATATCTATGTGATCAAATCGCAATAATTGATAAAGGAAAAATTGTTACAGTAGATACTCCTGATGCTTTAAAAAATAGATTTGGAAAAGAAAAAACAATTAAAATTCATTTATTGGAAAAGCAACCAATGATCACTTCGCTTTTATCTGGAATATCTGACTGTAAAATATATTTTGAAACAGGAACCAATATTATTATTCATTCAGAACAATCTGAACTAGTTTTGTTGCAAGTATTAAAAATCCTTAATGAAAATAGAATTGATATAGAAGATCTGTCTGCAGTACCAACAAATCTTGAAGAGATCTTTTTAAACATGGTAAAAGAAAATGCATCCGATAATTAGACTAGTCAATAGAAATCTTACGATTTCTCTTAATCCTGGATTTTTAATTTGGCAAGTAATCTTCCCCTTAATCTATATTTTTGTTGCAGGATTTGCATATGCTCCCTTGATCAATGCAGTACCTTTTGGAACTAAAGATCTTGACTATCCTGCATTTCTGGCATCTGGTATGATTGGATTTAATATTATGAATAGTACTCTTATTTCTGGTATAATAATTTGGAATGATAGAAAACATGGAATGTTTGAACAAATCATGTCCGGTCCTTTTACAAGAAGTCACTATATTCTTAGCAATATTTGTACAATTGGAATTATTGGATTAGTTAGTGCTTCATTGATTGCAACAGTTGGATATCCTGTATTCTTTGATTCTGTTGAATTCTCTTTAGTGACTATTCCAATAATCATTTTTGGAGCTATTACAGGTTCGGTACTTTTTGGTTCATTAGCCTCAATTATTTCCACAAGATTACGTTCAAGCGAAGGGTTTAATGTAATTATTAATACTGTTTTTCTTTTCTTTGCTTTTGTTAGTACTGCATTTTATCCAGCAGGAGGTGCACCAGAACCATTACGAACTGCATTTTATTTAAACCCATTAACATATCTTGTTGATGTGATTAGAGCAGGAATTTTTGGAACTGTTACTGAATTTGTAATAATTGAAATGATAATTCTTGTTGGAATTGCATCAACACTCTTTGTAATTGCTTCTAAATTATTAACAAAATTGGATTTTTAGACTCAATAGCTATTTTTTAAATTTTTCATACATTTCATTAATTTTTTTAATGATGTCTAGATTTTCATATTCAATTAAATTTAGATTAGGAATAACACAATGTCCTCCAATAACACCTGGATACATTTTTGGTCTATTTCCCAAATTTTCATGAATCTCATCTGCAAACTTCCACATCTCATCAAAATCAATATCTTCTTTTTCACAAATCATTTTTGTAATCTGTGCATAATTAATCAGCCAACCATAGTATGTAGTATCAACTAATATTTTTGCTAACTCTGCAGTTTTTGTGGTGGACATCCAATCAATTTTTTCAAATCTTTTCTCCAAATCCATTTTTATTTTTGCATCTATATTGTCATCTGAAGAAATAAATTTTGTATATTTTTTAATGTCATCTAAAAATCTTCTATGTACTCCACGTACTGGTGAATACAAAACCAAAACTTTAGATTTTTCTTGAATTGTTTTTGTTGTTCCTGGCTTTACAGTTGAATGCACTACAACGACTTTTACTCCGCTAATCTTATTGATCCAATCAGTTGCAATGTTTACAAATTCTGGTAATTCTCCTGGCAAACAAACATGAAGAAATTCAGGATTTTCTATACTTTCATTATCTAAATAATTTCTACATTTTGATGAATCAACATCAATTCCTATACAATCAAAATTCCTTTCCACAAGAAGATCAAATAGGGTTTCTCCCACTTCTCCCATTCCTAAAATAATATCAGTCATTGTGCCTAATTTCAGAAAAACAACCTAAGATATATTCGTGTTACAACAATTTTTTATTAAAAAAGTAGCCCGGCCCAGACTCGAACTGGGGTCAAAGGCTTCAAAGGCCTCTATGCTTGACCGCTACACTACCGGGCTGCTAAATCGAGCACTCTCATTCCCTTAATGAACTTTTTATTTGATTTTGGCTCACAAAACAAAAAATTCTTTATTCTTTAATTGTCTTAATTAATTTTTGAATAGGATCTTCCATTTGCTTCCTAATTTTTTCAGCTCTTTTTTGACTCTCTAGATTTTTTGATCTAAATACTTTCTTAATATGATTAGAAATTTTATCAGGATTATTTTCTCTTTTTATCAGCTGTTTTTTTACCAAAAAATTTTCAACAATATTTGGAACAGCATTATACGAAATTGTTGGAATGCCCATTAGTGCTGATTCAGCAGTCATTGTTCCACCAGAACCAATAAAGATATCTGTATTTTCTAACAAATTTTTCCCATCAAATGACATTTTCATAATTTTCAATTTTTTATTAACAATTTTTTGTAAATTTTTTATTTGCTTTGTATATCTTGCCAAAACTACAATATTTTCATTGCCAAATTCTTTTTCTATCTTTTTTATAATTGGGGTTATTTTACTAGATTTTGAAGCATATGATGCTTCCTCTTCTTCTATTCTAATCAAAATGTTTTTCTTATTGTTTTTCTTAAATGGCAATTCTGTTTTTTGATTTATTTTTCTTTGTATAGTTACAAATGCATCAATTGCTTTGTATTGTACAATATTTTTTTCATCAATTCCATATTTTGAGAATTCTTTTTTTGGGATAACATATGGAATTAACAATTTTTGAATAAATGGCAATGTTAATCGCATTACAGCATCAGCATGTGGCGAATCACAAAATGCTATATGCTTAATTCCCAATCCAAAAGATATTCTTGCAGCTTCTGGGGAACAAAAACTAATTGTAATATCTGGAGAAAATGTCTCAATTTTTTTAGACAGCTTATCCATTCTATCAATACTGGCTTTAAGTTTGCTTTTTCTATCCCCTCCACCATGTTTTCCAATAAAAATGAGGTCAAAATTTCGTATTTTTGCTAATTTTGATACTTCGTCATAATCTCTTGAAGTACACAAAAGATCGTGTTTTTTCCCTAATTTTTCAATTATTGGTTCAGAAAACAATAATTGTTTTGGTGTTAGAATATCTATCCAAATTTTCAATTATTTTACTAATTCTGGTAAGTTCAATAAGTTTTTCTTAGTCTAATTCTAGATCTAAATGTAATGGGGGGAGCAAAAGTTGTCGTTTATGGTCTTAGTACAGAAGGATATGCTATTGCTTCTCAAATGGCAATCAAAGGTGCAGATGTTTACATTATTGATGAATCAACCCCTTCAGCAATTTCCCTTAAAGCTGAAATTGCCAAGACATACCCAAATGTTTCTTCTCTAAAAGAAGATGAACCACTATTAGCTATGGAGCCAATTGATGTCGCAATTTCAAAAGCACAATATCTCTTTTTTACACCTCGAATCAGAAAAACTGGCCAAGACATTAAAACTGAAATCCATTCAAAATTCAAAGATGCAGTTTCTTCAATGAAGAAAAAAAGTTCAGTGATTTTTACTCTTCCAACAGGTTTTGGTGGCAATAATGAGAATATTTCACTACTTGAACATGTAACTGGTCTCCAAACAGGAAAACATATTTCGTATTTCTATTATCCTCTAGAAGATCTTAATGAACAACCAAAAATCATTGGATCTTTTAATGGCAAAGAAGATACTACATTAGCTGAACTTCTTACAGTTGGTAAAAAAGAGAAAAAATTTGTCGCAATTTCATCATCTGAACATTTTCATGCTATTGATGTTTTATCTAGATTTTCAAGTTTATGTAGTATTTTAGAAGTCTGTAAATATGCCCAAGATGACATAACAAAAAATGATCTTTCATCAGATGATTTCCAAGAAATATTTCTAGACAATATGGTCAGTGGTTTATTTGACTTGAAATCTTTAGGTTCTTCTTTTGAAGGTGCTAATACTCTTATGTATTTGATTAATGGAAGTGTAAAAGGAATTGATGGCTACATAAAACGACTAATCGATGAAATACGTTCAACATTAAAGAAAAATGATCTTAAAGCAAGCAGAACAAAGATTGCATTATCTTGGACACTTGATCAACATGCAATGCGCGGAGATAAAATTGAAATGCTTCAAAACTTGACATCCAGACTACGAGATTACATTGGTGATGTAGAAGCTTACGAAGATCCTAATTTTGATTTATTCCATAGTGATAAAACCACTATTGTAGTGGCATGCTCAAAATCTGATTTTGATAATATCCAAAAAACAAAACAAGATTCTGAATTGATAATTGTTAAAGCCAATCCTCTATGTGAAACGATCAATAATAGTATAAATTAGCTAAATTATTATTTTTATTGAATTGTCTGATGATTCAACTTCTGATGAAGTTCCCGTAAATCTAAAATCTTATGCTGGATCAGAAAATGATTCTACTGTAGAACAAAAATCTGAGGTAGAACAATTATCTCAATTATTAGAATTAGAAAAACAAAAATCATTTGAATATGAAGAAAAATTAAAACTAACATTAGCAGATTATCAAAATCTACAACGAAAAACTCAAACTGACATAGAAAATGGAATTAATACAAAAATTAATGAATTTGCATTAGATTTTTTACAAATTTATGATGATTTTGTTAGAGCAAAAGAAGCTATTTCTGATAGTAAAATTAATTCTGAAGGTCTTGATTCAATTTTAAAAAATATGGATTCTTTATTGGAAAAATACCAAATTAAACCAATTGAAGCATTAGGAGAAATTTTTAATCCAAATTTTCATGAGGCTATATCGATAATCAATGATCCTGATTTAGATGATGATACAATTACAAAAGAGATCAGGAAAGGATATATTTCTCATGAGAGAGTTATAAGACCGACATTAGTAGAAATTTCAAAAAAAGGATGATGATAAAAAATGGTTAAAATAATTGGAATTGATTTAGGAACAAGTAACTCTGCAGCAGCAGTTGTCATGGGTGGAAAACCTACAATAATCCCTGCAGCTGAAGGGGCTACCGTAGGTGGTAAAGCATTTCCATCAGTTGTAGCATTTTCTAAAGATGGTGATCTTTTGGTTGGTGAACCTGCAAGAAGACAAGCAGTTACTAATCCTGATAGGACCATTGTAGCTGCTAAAAGAAAAATGGGTTCTGATTTTACCTTTAAAATTGCAGATAAAGAATACAAACCTCAACAAATATCAGCATTTATTCTCCAAAAAATAAAAAAAGATGCTGAAGCATTTATTGGAGAATCCGTGGAAAAAGCGGTCATTACAGTTCCTGCATATTTTGATGATAATCAAAGACAAGCAACTAAAGATGCTGGAACAATTGCAGGATTAGATGTTGTTAGAATAATTAATGAACCAACTGCGGCATCATTAGCATTTGGCTTAGATAAATCAAAAGAAGACATGAAAATTCTTGTCTTTGATTTTGGAGGTGGTACATTAGATGTCACTATTATGGAAATGGGTGGAGGTGTATTTGAAGTTCTTAGTACTTCTGGTGATACTCAACTTGGTGGTACAGATATGGATAAGACATTAATTGATTTTATCCTGGATGAATTTAAGAAGAAAGAAGGTGTTGATTTATCTCAAGACTCCACTGCAATGACAAGAATTAGAGAAGCAGCTGAAAAAGCAAAAATCGAATTATCTACTGTAATGGAAACTGATGTCAATTTACCATTTATTGCACATGATCCATCATCAGGTGCTAAAAATTTAGAATTAAGAATTACTAGAGCTAAATTGGATGAATTAATTGGGCCTATTGTTGAGAGATGTAAGCCTTCTGTACTTAAAGCACTAGAAGATGCTAAACTTTCTAATTCTGATGTTAATAAAATTGTCATGGTTGGTGGACCGACAAGAATTCCACTTGTCAAAAAATTTGTTAGTGAACTAATTGGTCAAGAAACTGAATCTGGTGTAGATCCTATGGAAGCAGTAGCAATGGGAGCTGCAATTCAGGCAGGAGTTATAGCAGGAGATGTAAGCAGTGATATTGTCTTACTTGATGTTACTCCACTCACTCTAGGAATTGAAACATTGGGTGGGGTTAGAGAACCATTAATTGAAAGAAATACTACTATACCAACTTCAAAAAGTAAAGTATTCACAACTGCAGCAGATAATCAAACTGCTGTTACCATTCATGTTGTTCAAGGTGAAAGACCCATGGCAACTGATAATGTATCACTAGGAAGCTTTAATCTTACAGATTTACCTCCCGCACCTAGAGGAGTTCCTCAAATTGAAGTCAAATTTGATATTGATGCAAATGGAATTATTAATGTCACAGCAAAAGATCTAGGAACTCAAAAGGAAGCAAAGATTACAATTGAATCAAACTCTAAACTTTCTCCAGATGAAATTGAAAAATTAAAAGAAGATGCAGAAAAATTTTCTGATGAAGATAAAAAGAAGAAAGAAAAAATAGATTTACGAAATGAAGCTGAAAGTTATATTTACACTACAGAAAAATTAGTTAATCATGATCTTAAAGATAAAATCTCACAAGAGCAAGGCATTAAGATCACTGATGCCGTTAAAGAAGTTAGAGAAGTTTTAGATAAAGAACCAGATGAATTAAAACCAAAACTTGAAGCTTTGCAAACATTAGTTAATGAAGTTACAACAGAACTTTACAAAAATACAACACCTCCACCTGGTGCTGGAGGACAACAAGGTGCTGGAGGACAACAAGGTGCTGGAGGACAACAAGGTGCTGAAGGACAACAAGGTGCTGAAGGACAACAAGGTGCTGAAGGACAACAAGGTGCTGAA
>NZ_JAILWA010000015.1 GCF_025699255.1 Nitrosopumilus sp.
AGGAAACCCCAGAAGAAACACCTGTAGAGGAAACCCCAGAAGAAACACCTGTAGATGACACTCCTAAAACACAATGTGGACCTGGAACAATTCTCAAAAACGGTGCATGTGTTTTAGATGAAAGATGTGGACCTGGAACTATTCTCAAGGATGGTGCATGTGTACTTGATTCAACTCCACAATCTCCAAGTGTTTCTGTGAAAGGAATGGGTAAAGAAATGGTGATGGGAATAATTATTGCATTTGTAGGTGCTGGAGTTGTAGGAATCATTTTGGGATTAATTTCCAAAGCTAGCAAAAGTAATTAATCACAAGACAAATCTTCCGCATTCATCATTTGATCAAAATCAAATCCTGAAATTTGTGTTGTAGTTGAATAAGGAATTATTCCTAAAATTGGCATATCTGCACGTACAATCACTATTAGCTTGTTAGGATCAAGTCTAATATCACCACCATCAAACTCAAAATCTAAAGTCATGAAAATATGTTGAGATGCCGATATTTCTTCAGATGAAAACACTCCTTTTTGTATGGTTGATGATAACGGATTTAGCGTTGTAGGATTTATTGAAAATATTCCCATTTCATTTGAATCATAAAATGTGATGACTTCTAATCTCTCAAAACTAATCCAAAATGGAACTGTGTTGCAAAGCTCAATATCTCCGTGATTAGACATCGTAAAAAAACTAAATCTGCCTGGGTTGTCCCACCTGTACTCCAATTGTTCCATTCCTATAATACTCAAACCTGAATGTGTAAATGGAATAATGATTACAATTATTGCAATTATTGTTATGATGGAATGTTTATTCATATTTCATTTTCCATTTTGATATCTAATCCAATAATGTCTCTTTCTAACAAATTATTCATAGCATTTGAAAATTCATTGTCTGAAATTGCATTCTCTAACCACCAATATCCAATATTTTTTACCCATTCTGGAATTTTTACATCATAAACATTTTCTTCATTAATTTCAAATGGTACGTTAATCAATTTAATATCTACATACTTTTGTATTGCATCTAAAAAAAATCCATCAGAAATATTTCCTGATAGCCAATTGGCCATTATTGGTTTAATTAATTCTGGAATGCATATTGAATCTGATTCTATTAATTCAAACTCTGCATTAGTGGATGCCCCTGAATATTGAACATCTATGAAATATTTTCCTATGGGGAAAATTTCTGCTTCAAATGGGATTAGTGATGGTATTGGATTTTCTAATTCTGTTATAGAAATTGGAATTGCACTACTTCCTTTCCCTGTTTCATCACTAATGTGAATAATTGCAGGTTCCCCAGTTACTTCTGAAACTGCAATTGTATAAAATAATTTTTCACAATATGTGTATGTGGTTTTCTCCATAATTATCGAAACCGTTGATTCTGCTTGCACTTGTGGTAAAATGCTTATTCCAATCACAAAAATTATTGATAATGCTAAGAAATTCATCTTTTTTTCAAACCATTGATGTTCAATAAAAATCTCAAAGCAATACTGAGGAATCCTTTTTAATAACTTGAACTTATTTTAATTATCGAGTTTTCTGCGGGAGCAAACTCTTTGGGTGCGTGGCTTGTGATCCCCACTCAAGGAAATTTTAACTGATTAGCGTTGCTTGCGTTCTTCAATGTGTTTTTTTGATGTGTTATTACTCGTTTTCTGGTTTTTTAATTTCTGTCAATAGATTCATGATGGCCTCGTCTGTGATTATTCCAATAACTTTGTTGTTAGTGTCAATAACAGGTATCATGTCAAATGGATGAGAGTTCATTTTTTGAATTACCGAAAATAAATAATCTTCAGGCAATGCTGTATGAATTTTTTTATACATGATATCTCCAATAGTGACAAGATCTCTGGTATTTTTATGAGATTTGTCAATTTCTCGTTTTGATACTAATCCTACAAGTCTTTCATTTTCAAAAACAAGAAATGGTTTTTTTGTTATTGTGTTATTCTTTTGAAATTCCTCAATTGTAATGTCTGGGGTTGTTTTGGAAAAAGCCGTATTGATTACTGCAATTGCCGGCGTATCTGATACTACTCTCCTGAAATAAAGTGGTACTAAGCCAAGTTCTGATGCTCCAATCTTGAATGGTGCAATTTTTTTTAATTTTCGTTGGAGTTCTACACTTGAAATTATCATGGTAATAAGAGTCCCAAGAACCAGAAGAGAAAATAATCTGTTATCCATCATTCCTGCTTGCAATAAAGACAACATCAAAGCTAAATCTACTGCTCCTTTTGACATTACTCCATATGCAACAGTTGTTGCAGGTCGCATTTTGGCAATTCTTACTGCTAGATATGAACTCAAAAATTTTACTCCTGTCATTATTAGAATGAATATTGCAATTATCCACCATTCTAATTCTAAAAATGCAATGCTAAAGTGTAGACCTATTCCTGCAAAAAATATTGGAATAAAAATTCCGTATCCTACAACACTGACGTTTTTTGAAATTTCATGATAATCCTCTCTGGTCATTCTAGATACTGCAATACCTAATAGGAGAGCTCCAATCGCACCATGTACTCCACTAACTTCAGCAAAGTATGCTACAAGAAGAATCATTCCTATCACGATAGCAAAATATGCTTCTTTAACACGAAGATGTTTTTTTATCAATTTAAAAAATTGAGGTAATCCAAATACTGAAAGAAGTGCAGCAATTGCAAAGAAAATTATCATTTTTGCAAACAACCATAGCATTTCAGAGATATCTAGAGATTCAGAACTTGTATCAATTTGAATAAATACACTGACAAATATGATTGCAATAAATTCTACAATTGCTGTTACAGTAAAAATTTCCAGACCTATAGTTGATTTCAATTTTCCAAGATCACTCAATACTTTGGCTGTGACTCCTAAGCTTGATGCTGCTATGACGCTGGCAATTGCAAATGATTGGATGAAATCCATATCTATTGTTAGTCCAAATAGTCCGGCAATCAAAAATGGTATCAAAAAGGCAATGGCAGAACCTGCAAAAATTCTACCTTTCATCACTTTGAATAATCCTGCAATGTCAATTTCCTCGAGACCAATTAAGAAAAATAAAAAGAACACTCCAATTGAAACAAATAATTCAATTGCTTCAATGGGCTGGACTATCGCTAAAAGTGCTGGTCCTACAATTATTCCTGCAATAACATTACCAAGAATTGTAGGTTGACCAATCCTGTGAAGTAATTCGCCTCCAAGTTTTGATGCAATAACTAATACTGCTATGAATATAATTGCTTCAAAAGACAAACTTACTCATCTATGATTTTCTATTAGATAAACGTAGTTTACTCTAAAATTATTCTTCTCTTATTTTGGATTTTTTTCATCTATTTCTGATTCTTGAGAAAACAATTTACGTAAAATCTTCTTTTTGACTTTCATCTAAACTACCACTATCTTTTTCATGTTTTCTAATGTCCATCTAACTAGATCTGTTTTTTTATGTGACCATCTATAATGTGATGATGCATGTTTTTTGTTAGCAAAAATTTCAGAGTATGCACAAAAAACACATGAAGAGGTATTATCTGTAAGATCTTTGATTATATTTTCTCTATGGCCATGTAAATGGATCATCCAATTAGTTCTAGTTGCAGCAATAGATTTTGGAATCTTACAATAAGGGCATGTAGATAAAATGTAACTCATTTTACAATCCCTTGTCTTATATTTTCCAAATCGTTCATGTTAGTTTTTATTAAATTAAGGATATAATCGAGATATTTTTTGTATTCATATTGTATCTAGAAGATTAGTTGACTTTGTTCAGGATAAAGGCAACTAGCTATTGGACTTCTGAATGCTCTCAAAATTATTACTTCTTAACAAGTAGTATTAATGAACAAAATTATGAGATGTCCAAATTGTGGAAATCAGGCCAGTTGGAGAGATCCAGACTGTAACAAATGTGATTACACACTACATCAAAAAAATTGCAAAGGTAAAGCTTCTGATTGCAAATGTCATGAAATCAATGAAAACGCATGGGTTCAGAAAAAATCATCCCAATCACAATGAAAGAGTATAAAACCATATTCGAACTAAGTGATAAAATATGAAAGTCTCTCTAATCTATAATGAGAAACAGATTGATCCTAATGATGTAATCAACGTCTTTGGTATGACTACCAAAGAGCATTACAGTACAAAGGCTGTTGAAAGAGTTGCTCGTTCTCTTGAGAAAGGTGGTCATTCTGTCAAGGTAATTGAGGGCGATATTCATCTTGCTGATGAATTACGTGAATTCATGCCAAAAGTAGTGTCGGGTGAAAAACCTGGAATGGTCTTTAACATGGCATATGGAATTCAAGGACAAAATAGGTATACACATGTACCTGCTATGATGGAAATGCTTGGCATTCCATACATTGGCTCTGGTCCTGCAGGCCATGCAATCGTACAAGACAAAGTAATGACAAAGATTGTTCTTCAAAAAAATAATATTGCAACTCCTGGTTTTTGGGTGTTCAAAACCCCTGATGATAATTTCGATGATTTGGCATTTCCGGTAATAGTAAAACCAAAACTTGAATCAACTTCTATGGGGATGGAAGTTGTAGATAACTGGGATGATTTACGAGCTGCAGTTAAAGTACAAATTGAAAAATTCCAACAAGATATTCTAGTTGAACAATTTATTTCTGGACGAGAGTTTGCAGTAGGGTTAATTGGAAACAGTCCAAACATTGAGGTTCTTCCAATTGTTGAAATTAATTTAGGTGATCCTGATCAAATCCAAACTATTTCTGATAAAAAACAATCAGGAGGTGTTGACAAAACATGTCCTGCAAAACTGACTAAAGAAAAAACAGAAGAAATGAAACAAATGTGCATTCAAGCATTTACTGCTTTGGGATTAAATGATTACAGTAGGGTTGATTTCAGAATGGATAAAGATGAAAATCTCTACATTCTTGAACTTAACTCTATGGCAAGTTTAGGTTTGGGAGGTTCGCTGTTTTATGCTGCAAAAACTGCAGGTTATACCTATGAATCATTAATCAACAAAATTTTGGATGTTGCTGTGATGAGATATTTTGGTTCTTCTCAACTAGTTGAATCTGAACCTGACCTTACTCAACCACTTCGTGTGGTAGCTCGCACTTATCTTAGGGGACATCTGCAAAGTCAAAAGGACACATTAAGAGATTTTGTTAATCTTAACACTCATGTTTACAATATTGATAATGTCAACAAACTAGGCTCAATGCTGTCTAGACGTATGAAACATTTAGGATTTGTCGAGCATTTACATAGGCAACATGAGATTGGTGATTTCCACTATTTCAAAAATCACAATGAAGAGAAAAATGATGTTTTGATCATATCTCATATTGATACTCACTATGGACCAAATGATCTTATCACCTATTTTGAGGATGATGATCGTATTTACGGTTCTGGTATAGCTGAAAGTAAAGGAGGATTGGTTGTAATGTTAGGTGCATTACATGCTTTGCGATATGCAAAACGATTAAAAAAAATCAAATGTGGAGTTCTATTTACTACTGATGACAGTTTAGGTGGGAGATTCAGTAAAAAACTTGTTCAACAATATTCTAGAAAATCCAAATATATCATTGGATTAAAATCTGCAAGTAAAGATGGTGGAATCATTACAACTTGTTATGGAAGAAATGATTATCAAATTAGATTTGCAACTCCAAATTCTACCTCTTCTGACATTCATGGTATAATCCCTGTACTTGGGAAAAAAATATCTTCTATTGAGAAACTTTCAAAAGATGAAAGAAATTATCGTCTCAGAACAACTTCTGTTGTTGCACAGGGAACTCATGGACATACGCCAAACTATGCAACACTATCTATTGTTTGTAGTTTCAAAACTTCTGCATTAGGAAAAACTATGGATTCAAAGATACGAACTATAATGCAAAAGAAAGAATCTGGTCAAAAGAATTTAGAAGTTGCAATAAACCAAATTCAAACTAGACCTCCAGTAATTGAAGAACCTTCAGATAAGAAATTTTATGAAATAGTAGAAGATCTAGCTAAGAAACATGAATTGAAAATAAAACGTCATGAGCAAATAATGTCTTCTGATATTAGTAATGTTCCATCTAAATTGCCTGCATTAGATGGGTTTGGGCCTGTTGGAAACAAATATCGTTCTACACGAGAATATATTATTCATGATTCTATTGCAGAACGTTCTGCACTATTAGCTTCTGTTTTGTATAGGTGTAGTCAATAAATGAGACTAAAATATCCACTAGCCTTAATTAGAATTCCTAGACATTTAGATAAGTGGAAGTGAATTGAAAGATCAAGTCGGAATAATCATCAATAGGCTCGTTTATGGTTTTGTTTTTGCTTTTTTGTATCAAATTGTAATTGGTATTGCTACTTCATTACTTTCAATTCCTTTAACTGGAAACATTCAAGATCTCATCTCTGGTGTGGAACAAATAGATTCTTCGTCGGGACCTTTACTAGTGTCTTGGTGGGTGATCTCTACTTTGATAATTACTACTATAGCTCTGCTAATCATACGATTCAAAAAATATTTGTCTCCATACAAAGGAGAGGCAAACATTGAGATTCCTCCTAAGATCACTGCAGTTACAGCAATAATCATAGGTGCGTCAATATCATTTCTATTTTTTATCTTAGATTTGATTATTGGTATGATGGTACAAACCGGTTCAAAAACTGATGTATCTGCAATATATCAAGCAGCATTGATTGGAGACTTTACTCCATTATATGTTAGCATTATTTTTTCAATAATTGCAGGATTCATTATTGTATGGGTGGCAAGTAAAACCTCCGCTGTAAAGGAAATCACTCGAGACTTTGGGTTACAAGACATAGCTGGTCTAAAACGAATAATCAATACAACTAAAACACAAAAAACCACTATCTCTGATACTATTGGAAAACGTCCTGGTGCTTTAATTCATGTTGGAGAGCAAAAGGTAGACAAAGTTACAGTAAATCTAATAGAATATGATAGTGAAAAAATTAACGAAATTAAAGATGCTACTTATGAAAACTGTCTTGAATCAAAAAATAAACCAAATGTCTCATGGGTTAATGTGATTGGTATTCATGATCCAGACATAATCAAAACTTTTGGTAACAATTTTGGCATTCACACACTTCATCAATCAAACATTATGAATACTGAATTACGACCTTCAGTAGAAATCTCTGATGACTATGTCATGTTGATGTTGAAAATGCCGCATTATGACGTTAAAACAGGAAAACTAGAACTAGAACAAGTAACAATAATTTTGGCTGAACATCACATTCTAACTTTTCAAGAGATCGAAGATGACTTTTTTGAGGAGATTAGAAAAAGATTACGTAATAATTCTGGTTCTATTCGTAAACTCAAAAGTGATTACTTGGCCTATTCTATAATTGATGCTATAATTGATAGCTATTTTTTGGTTCTAGAAAAGATTGGTGATATTACTGAAAATCTTGAAGAAGAATTAATGCAGAATCCTACCCCTGAAACTATGCAAACTATTCAAACTCTAAAACGTAGAATGATTGCACTAAGAAAAGCAATATGGCCTGGCAGAGAAATCATCAATTCTTTAGAACGTGATTCAACTGTTTTGATTTCAGATAATACGCGCCCCTATCTACGTGATGTTTATAATCATACAATTCAGGTAACTGATTCCATTGAAGGATTAAGAGATGTAATTGGAGGAATGCTTGACACCTATCTATCTAGTGTGAGTAATAGAATGAATGAAGTCATGAAGACATTAACTATAATTGCATCAATCTTCATTCCAATAACTTTCATAGCTGGTATCTATGGTACAAATTTTTCTTATGTTCCAGAATTACAATGGGAAGGCAGTTATTTTGTAATGCTTGGCGCAATGGGAATAATATCCCTTGGCATGATTGGTTACTTCAAAAAGAAAAAATGGTTATAGTAGATGAGATTTGACTAACATTTTACTTCAAAGAACATATGAAATTCTTGAAGGTACAACTGATGACAAGTTTACAAAAGGATTCCAAATTTTCATCATCTCTTTAATTGCAGTTAATGTGCTTGTAGTAATTATTGAGACTGAAGAATCTGTGTTAGATGAATATGGTTATTTGTTTACTCCTTTTGAAGTTTTTTCTGTATTGGTATTTACTGGAGAATATGCAGGACGATTAATTGTCTGTAAATTAAATCCAAAATATCAGAATAAAAAATATGCTTTGCTTAGATTTATCTTTACACCTATGATGTTAGTTGATTTAGCTGCAATACTTCCATTCTTCTTGCCTTTTGTGGTAGCTGATGTTAGATTCATTAGAATCATCAGATTGTTAAGATTGTTCAGACTATTCAAACTTGCAAGATATTCTGAACCTATGCAGACGCTAGGCGAAGTCTTCAAAGCAAAAGCCGGAGATTTAGCTGTTGCATTTTTTATTCTGTTTATTGTTCTAATCTTTGCTTCAAGCTTAATGTATCATGCAGAACATGAGGCTCAGCCTGAAGCATTTTCTAGTATCCCTACATCTATGTGGTGGGGAATTGTTACCCTTACCACAATAGGCTACGGTGATGTTTATCCAGTTACGATTGCAGGCAAATTCATTGCATCAGGTGTAGCTATTTTGGGTATTGCAGTATATGCAATTCCTACTGGAATTATGGCATCTGCATTTACTGAAGAATTACGAAAAAGAAAAGACTCAAAGAATGATACATGTCCTCATTGTGGAAAGGATATAACACAACATCCGGGAGAAGATTAGGAATTGAATATTGAAAAAATAGAAAGATCTTTCAAACCAACTAATGACAAAAAATGTTCTGTATCTAAACGAGGAATGGTTGCATCGGCATTTCCTGATGCGACAAAAGCAGGAGTTGAGGTTCTAAAAAAAGGAGGAAATGCAATTGATGCTGCATGTGCAACTGCTTTGGCTCTAGGTGTGTGTGAACCCCAAGCCTCCGGAATAGGTGGACAATCTATGGGAATAATCTATTTCAATGGGAAATCTATTGCAATTGATGGTTCAAGTCGTGCGCCTTCTTTAGCTCATTCTTCAATATATAAAAGAAAAAAACATCGTAGACTTGGCTATAAAGCAACAACAGTTCCAAGTACTTTGGCAACTATAGGGTTCTTACATGAAAGATATGGTCGACTCGAATGGCAGAAAATTGTTGCCCCTTCAATTCGTATTGCAAAAAGAGGATACCATATTACAAAATTACAACATGATCTACAAGTAAGAGAACTAGAAAATTTTCTTTCAATTAAATCAAAATCTGGTGCAAAATATTTCCTAAAAGACGGTTTAGTTCCATATGATATAGGTGACCTTTTTGTTCAAAATGATTTGGCTGAAACTCTAAAAATTATTTCAGATTATGGTTACACTGTTTTTTATCATGGCTCTATTGCCAAAACTATTTCTGAAGATATGAAGAAAAATGGAGGATTGATTAGAGATGAAGATCTAGCATATATGCCAGAACCTCTTATTCGAAAACCTCTTAGTAGAAAATATCGTCATTTTAGAGTATCTACATTACCTCCTCCTGCTGCCGGGAGAACATTGCTTCTGACATTAATGATGTTAAATCATTTACCCTCAAAATTTCTGAGAAGCTCAAAACCTAGTTCGTATCACTTTGTAGCTGAGACATTTAGAAAAGCATTTTTGCATAGACTACAACGTCCATTTAATAGACATACTTATGATCAGGCCAAAGATAAATTACATCTACAAAGATCATTTGCAAAACAAATGGCAGATTCCATTCACAATTCAATGGATGCAACCTTGCCTATGATTGATCCTGAATTTGGAGGAGAAGACACAACCCATCTTTCAACTATGGATGCAGAAGGAAATGCAGTTGGAATCACACAATCTGTTGAGCTTGCGTATGGTTCAAAAGCTGCTGCTGATGGTTTAGGGTTTCTTTACAATAATTACATGTCTGCGTTTGAATTCTCAAACCCTAATCATCCCTTTTACATTCGTCCTAATGCTATTCCTTGGACTTCAGTTTCACCTGCACTTGTTTTTAATGGTTCAAAATTATGGATGGTAGTTGGAAGTCCTGGTAGTCAACGAATTTTTTCTACTGTCACCCAATTTCTTTCAAGAATAATTGATGGGGAATTGCCTATGAGTGATGCAATTGAACGCCCTAGATTCCATTGTTCAATTGGAGGAGTTGTTAGTATAGAAGACGGTGGATTTAGAGATGAAATTGTTAACTATCTAAAAGATATGGGTTATGAAATATCTGTAAAAGAAAGATACTCCTTTTATCATGGAGCAATTCATGCAACTATGAAGCTTCAGTCTCAAGAGGGATTTCATGGAGTTGCAGAAGTTCGCCGTGATGGAACTGCTGAAGGATTGAATTGATTATGTTGCCCGTGTTATTATCAATACCTCATGGCGGTACAAAAAAACCTCCAGAGCTTGAAGGACATTTGTCTATTACAAACAGGGACTTGTTTGATGATTCGGATCCTTTTGTGATAGAACTCTATGATTTGGGAGATAAAGTTCAACGTGTGATAAAAACAGACATTGCAAGAGCATTTGTTGATCTTAATCGTTCATTAGAAGACATGCCTCCTGACAATCCTGATGGATTGATTAAAAGCAAAACTTGTTATGATAAACCAATCTATACCAATGGAAAAGAACCAGATGATTCACTAAAAACTATGCTTGTTGAATTATACTATAATCCATACCATAAAACAATCCAAAAAAACATTACTGAATCTGGTTTAAAATTATGTCTTGATTGTCATTCCATGGCAGCAGTTGCACCTTTTTACTCTCCAGACAAAAATAGTTCCAAAAGACCAACGTTTTGCATTTCCAACAATGATGGAAAAACATCTTCTCAAGAGATGATGGAACAATTAGCTGACTCTCTTTCAAAATCTTATTTTATTGATAGGGAAGAAATTTTTCTTAATGATCCATTTCATGGAGGATATATTACTAGAACCTATGGCAACAATCCACTTCCTTGGATTCAAGTTGAAATGAATAGAGATCTATATCTGAAATCACCTTGGTTTAATGAGGATACTTTGACTGTAGATCCTAATCATTTGAAAAAATTAAACAAACAATTTGAAAATTCACTTGAACTTTTCTTTTCAAAATTATAGTAAAATTATTTGAGTTTCACTATAATTTTCCTGATAATTGTATTATTTACTTCTCTAAATTCCACAAAAAATCATGGCAACAAAAAAACGCGCTGCCAAAAGAAGCGCATCTAGAAAAACTGGTGCAAAAGCCAAGAAAACTGTAAAAAGATCAAAACCAGCTAGTAAGGCAAAACGTAAAGCAACTCTTGTAGCAAACAAACGAAAAAGAGAACTTGCAAAAGCAAACACTAAGATCAAGAGTTTGAAAAAAGCACTAAGAACTGCAGAAAAATCTGCTAGAAAAAAGAAAACAACTTATCAACAAGCCCTAAAAAGAGCATCTCAGACTCAATAGGGATTCATTCTTTTTTTCTATTTTTTTAATAACTTTACAAATGATCTTTGGGTTTTGATTTAGCCATATTTTTCATCATTTTATCTACCAAATCCTCAATCTGTTCATTAGATATGGCTAATTTTGATTTTAAATCTGCATTTTCTCTAATTTTGAACAAAACCACAAAAAATGAAATTACTGAGGTTATACTTCCAATAATGGTGACTAAAAGAATAAGATCAAGGGAATTGTTCACCCTGTCCTCCATAATCATGTCTTTTCCATTTATTGCATCTATGTTGTAGGGATCCACTTCTAAAGCTTCATCAAAATATTCTAGAGCCTCATCATATCTTCCTAATTCTACCAGAACTGATGCTTCTCCAATTAATGCCTGTGTATTATCAGGATCAATTGAAAGAATTTTTTCATAAATTTTTTGAGATTTGATATTTTTTTCTTCCAAGAAATTTAATTCTGCTATTCCGAGTAATGTAGTAATATTTTCAGGTTCTACTTCTTGTGCTGCCAAAAAAGCAATTCTTGATTGTTCATATTGATTTAATTCTAGATATACTTGACCTTTCCCGTTTAGAGCCTCTATGTTGTCTAAATCTATTCCAAGAACCATGTCGTACAAATTTAATGATAATTTGTATTGATTAATTGACAGCAGAGCATTTGCATTTCCTAAAAGAGCTGATAGATTGTTTGGATCTATTTTTAAAACAATGTTGAAGAATAAGATGGCATCATCGTATTGTTCTACTTTTAATAACACATTTCCACTTCCTAGCAAAGCATCAATGTTTCTACGATCTTTCTTTAATACATGCTCAAATTGTTTAATGGCATCATCATATCTGTCTAAATTATAATATGCATTTCCAATTCCATTTATGGAATCAAAATTCATTGGTTCTATGGTATACGCTCTTTCAAAATTTTGTAAAGCATTGACATACTTTCCTTGTAATAGTAGAACATTTCCTTTTTTATTTAGTGCATTAACGTTATCTGGTTCAACTTCTAGTATTTTCTCTAACTCAATTATGGCATCGTCAAATTTCTTTTCTTGATTAAGACGAGTGAAATTATCTAAATACTTACTTTCTTCCAAGTTTGTTAACGCTAATGCCGTAGGAATAGCTGAAATTACGCCTAAAATTGTTAAAATTAACAATAATTTCATTTTAGATCTCACTCAAACAACGCACACTCTTAGTACATTGTTTTCATTCTTTTTCTTTTTCTCAAATCTTTTTCATGATATGAAGATTCTAATGAATAATCATATTGAGGATACAATTTTTCAAATTGTTTTTCAACATTACTCTCATAATCCTGTTTTGAATCTGTCATGGTGTTTATTCCTCATCTTCTCTGCTGTGCCAAACTGAATCTTTTTGTTTGCATGTTTCGGAGCAATATTCTTCTTGACTCTTTAATCCACATCCACAATAATCACAATGCATAGATTTGTCATAAGATTTGTTTGTTGTAGTTAATTCTTTGTATTCTATCAATGACACCATTTGAGAATAATTATTTAAAATCTCTTCAATAGTTGATTTCATTCAGAATCAAATCAACCAATAAATTGTTTATAGATTTGTTCTTGAAAATTTAAACTTAAGAGAGTAACAGACGCCATGTGTAGCTGTCTTGATTTGACAGTGTCTGTATTCTCTTTAAAAATTTATTTTTATAATTTATAAAATATATTTTCTAAATACAAAATTTGCAGGGACTAAACTTGCTCTTTGTAGCTGTTTCAAGCAAGTCTGGCGTAAAATACACTCGTTTATTTTTTTTAGTGTTGTAGATTTTACATTCTTGTTGTAAATTACCTAAGTGATGTACTATACATGTGTCAAGATCCCCCATATATCCTGCCATTCTATTCCTCTAAAATTTTATGACATAAAACACATTCTCTTTTGTTATCCAAAGTTGATATTTCTATGGATGGAAAATGATTGCATTTTTCTTGATTTATTCTTATTTGGAACATGTTTCTTCATCGATATTTGATTTTTTCACTTTACCAATTATCCTCTGGATGTTGAGAACTTGATTGATATTTGATGTGTCTGTGAGTTATGTTGAATCATCATGAAGTCAACTAGTTTACTTTATAATGAATCAAGTCAAGAAGATTATTTTTTAAATTCTCATTAAGAAATTTTTTGATGTTTATGAAGAAATCTCACAAACCCTTATTTCCTCCAATTGAGGCTGTACAAAAAATATGTTCTATATGTAATAAACAATTTCAAAATCGGGCTAGTGAATATTGCTCTTCAGAATGTGCCCTATTGGAACAAGATAGATTAAAGGAGAATATCTGATGATTTTTCATACTTGCTTTTGCTGTGGTAGAAAATTTAGTACTGAATCAGGATTCTACTGTTCTTATCAATGTGAATTTATTGCGTCAGTCACAAAAAAGCGCTTTTACAACAAAAAACAATTAGTTTAAACTTGTTTTTAATCTTTATAAAACCTGCATTTCAAAATAGAATTTTATTATTTGCAAATAATTTTTAGATGAAGGTTTTTCTTTCCGTATGGATATTGACCAACTAGGTTTTGCCTACAAACCTTGTAACGGCAAATTCACATTTTAGATCATGGATTTAAACCTGACGAATAATTTGTTTCAAATTTAATAAGAATTGATTTCGTTCAGAATTAAATCAACTCAAAAATATCTTAAATAACAAAAATTAATTGCTACTTTATGAAATGTCAATGTAACAAAGGACAACTTTGCATGTTTCACTATATTTTAAAAAATCCTCTATCCATGAAGCCCTATTTTGGAATAACTGTCTTTGATGAATTTAGAGAGATGAAAGATTGAAAGTCGAAATAATACAATCAAATGACAAATCCGAACTTGATAATCTCATTAACGCCTGCATACAAGATCGTGATGTTGAAGACATTAAGTTAACTTCTGTAGTATTATCAGATAACATTGTTCAATATACTGCAATGATTATGTTTAGACCATAAATGACTCACAAATTCGTGTGTGTTATGATGGTAGATTAGATCATGTTATCAACTATTTCTCTGAAAAATCTTTTAACAAATATGTTGTAATTTTGATATTAGTTTTACAAATGTTCAATACTCAAATAATTGCCTTTATCTAACACGAATGAGAATTAAAGTATGCAAGCCTACATTCTAATTAATTGCGTTACTGGTAGTGAATCTCGAATAATTTCTGAATTAAAAGAATTACTTGAAATTATTGAAATTAATGGTATTTGGGGCAAATATGATATTTTTGTTAAAGTTAAAACATCTGATCTTAATGGAGTAGAACAAATCATCAAAAGACTAAGAAATCATCCTGACATTACTGACACATTTACTATGCATGTATTGTATGGTCAGGGTGGAAGTATAGATGAAGACGAATAAGTCTAAATTTATGAATCTAATAATTGTTAGAATTGATTGGGTATGGATAGAAATCTTCTTTTGGTGATTTTGGGTTCAATTGGAGCATTGTCTTTAGAAATTTTTCTTCTAGTATTGTGTTGCATTTAGAATACAGTCGTATGTTATATTTTTGCAAAATGTGCCTTAATTGACGCAGAATCCTACTTTTACAGTTAGTAAGCGATTAATTTTGACCTGTTTTTAAAACCAATACTCGTTTTAATGGATATTGGTCTGTGAACCAATAATTTTACCCAAAAAAGGTTCAAGCCTCTAAGGATTCTAACTTGAATCTAATTTACTCTCATTATCGGTTCAAGCCTTTTTGGGTTCTTCATCATTGTGATTCAGCTAACTTTAATTTCTCTTCTGCAAGTAATTTTTCTACTTCAATCTTGTGAGGCTTACAATACAATCCGTTTTCTACACAATCAGGACATCTTAGGTATTTGTAATAATCAATCATAATATCCTTCGTCTCTCATTTGTTATAATGCATCCCACCTGATTCCCACCATACAATAGGTGAATCCACGTGGGACATTTTTGTATCCAATAAGTGCAAAACGCAGCTTCAAAACACTGTTGCAAAAATGAAAAATATTCTAACAAAAATCGCTAATTCTGATTAGATTTATTTTTTTTAAATTCTTGACGTCTTTTCTGTCTATTGCCGCCACCAATGTTATGTCCATTGGGTAATTTTTTAGTCATACCAATTATTTCCCTATCACCCATGTATACCTTTGTAGTTTCAATTCTTTTTTTCTAAATGTTCTTTTTCATGTTCACGAACTTTGTCAAAAGTGTATGATGTTCCTTCCCATTGAAAGTCACATTCTTTACAACTGTATTTCATTTTGATTTTTCTTCAGATTTCTTTTCAGATTCTTTGAATGCATTTACGTCATCGGTGGTTTTAGTTTTACAAGAACCAAATCTTAGTTTTTCAATTATTTTTTTAAACATACTTTCTATAGTTTGTCTCTGATATATACCGGCGTAATTTTTTGATTTTTTAGATTGACATTTACTCTTATTTTCAACATCCAAAGCAAACCAGTTTATAGTTAAGATGACGTCATAAAATAGAATGATTTTTTGGAATCCTGTTCAATTTAGAATCCTCCCGATTCAAGTCCCTCTAGGCTCAATTAATGAATAGATTCTCAGGTCTTAGTTATTTTGAAACAAAGACTCTGTCTGATGGAGTATATCTTCAAGATGTAGTAAATGAATTTTTATCTAAAAAAGGTGAAAACATAATTGCTGTAATGCCAGTTATGGATGACTCTCTTTTGGTTCATTATAAAGAGTAATTCAACTACATATCATCAAATTTTTTTAATCTGCGAAATTGAATCTAAAAATCTGACAAAATGTGATTATTTTGTTTTAATAATTCAGCTTAAGGTTCTACAGGAATTTGTATGAATGGAGTTCCGCCTTCTCCTACCACCAGGGGTAATTTACCATCCCATGCTTGTGTTTTTAGCCATTCCAAGTAGTTTGGATTTTCTGATAAAGCCTTGTTGATAATAGCAATTGCCTCTGCTTCACCTTTGGCCTCTGCAATGTTTGCATTTGCAAGACCTATGGCATTAGCCTCTCGTTGTCTTGCTTCAACCTCGATCCTTCTCAAATCATTTTCTGCCTTTAGTGCTTTTTGTTCTGCTTCAACTTTGGATTCTATCGCTCGTGAGAATAAGGGTGAAAATTCAAAATCTGTAATTGATATTACTTCTGTTACAATATTAAATTGATTCAATCTCTCTCTAATTGATGATTCAATGTCTTGTTTTACAAGTGGTCTTTTAGTGATTAATTCTTCAGCGTTATAATTTGCTGTAACTTGTTTTACAGTCTCTTCTATAGCCGGTTGAATTACTCTATTTTCATAATCAAGACCCAAATTTTTGTATAATCTGTGAATTTGTTCTTTATCTGGATGATAGTTTACAGTCACTGTTGTTTCTACCGTTTGCAAGTCTTTTGATGCACTTCTAGCGTCATTTGCATATTTCAAAGTACGAACTTCGATATTTACTACTTCATCTTGGAAAGGAACTACAAAATGTAACCCTTCGTCAAGTGGAGGTTGTGTCAGGTCAACAGCATTCCAATGTAGTAAGACTCCTCTATTTCCTGAATCTACTATTTTTACTGAAGCTGTAGATATTACACCAACAATGATTAGAATAACAATTGTAATTACTACTCCTTTTGCTGCACCATTGCTCACGCTAACTTTAGGTGATTGATACTTTGACAAGGATAACTGGTGTTTGTTCACTCTATTATACCCACACATCAACCGCTAGTTTATAGGGATGAACAGAGTTTACATTGCGGAATGATTTTTTGTAATTTAGTTCAATTCAGAACAAAACATTATCTGTCTGGGTTAATTGAATGAATTATTTTTGTATGATCCTTACATATCATTTTTCCAAATTGGAGAATGTCTGAATATTCTATGAATGATTCTGGAATTAACATAATTGAGATACCTATTACTGTCAGAGTTATTGGAAATCCAACTCCTGTAGTTTACAAAATATTTGATATTGAAGAAAATTCAAAAGAAGCAAAATTTACAATTTCAAGATCCATACTCATTGGAGAGGAAATTGTGTGTAGGCTCAAAGAATATGTCTATAGGAATGGAGACGATGCCCCAAATGATCTTGTGCTAGTTTTCGGAGTCTCAAATGCAAAGTCTAAATCATCAGAAATATCTCAATTTCTACATGAAAAATTACATAATTTTACCAAGACTACTGTGATTATTAGAAGAAAAGAAGTAAGCATAGAACGAGATCTGATGAACAAGGAACTGGAGAAGAATCAATCTTGAATCTTCAATGCAAAAACTGTGGGAAGGAATTTGAACTGTTTAACAGTGAATTTTGTAAGATAGAGTGCCTAAATGATTATTATCTAAAAAAATATGTCAGGTAGATACATCCTCATCAGTAATACTGAATGATATTTTCTAGTATTGTAAGACCCATTTTGGTTTTAAAAAATAAAAATTCAATGTACAATTCAAATTCATTTTAAATTAAAGAGGGATATACTAGTCAAGACTTAGAGAATTATGTCAAATCAGATTTATTGTGAAATATGTAATAAACTAAAGTTTCCTAGATTCCCTAACCAAACTAAATGTGAATGCAAAAGCAAATAGTATCATGGCAGGATATCTTGGGGATAAAAAAACAATGATTGTTCATCATCTGGGTAATATGCAAAAGAAATGTGATATCTATCATGTAGAAAAATTACAAAAACAGTATTTTACTCCTGATTTACTGAAAACTGCAATTGATTTTGGATTTAGTCCGTGCACTTGGTGTAATTAAAAAATAAAATTACCTTTTTTCTATAAAAAAATCAGATTAATGTTGTTTTCAACAAAATCAATTTTTGCAATTCTTCTAATTTGTCTCCTTTTCTCAGATCTGTGACTAGCTAATGCATCTCTTGTTTAAATGAGGCATTAATCCTTGCTTTGTATGTTTGATAACCAACATGATACAATTTTTATCGGCAAAAAACCGTTAATGTCATACGTTACTTCTGCAATAATTCAATTGTCTTCGCTAAGCTCGATAACAATTAAAGCTAGAGGAATGAGCATTGGACTTGCAGTAGACGTCACTCAAGTTCTCTTAAAGAAAACAGATGCATTTGAAGTTGGATGTGTGAAAATCAATTCGGAGTCACTAGAATCTCAGGATGGAAGACAAAGAGATGTTTCTACCATTGAAATCCCAATCTCAAAGAGGAGAAAATAGATGAAATACAACTGTAGATATTGCAAATTCACCTGGAGTGGATTTCCTGATTCATTTGACAAAGTATTATCGCATGAAAAAACTCACAACAAAGGTGAAACAAATGATAATCTGTAACAAATGCTATAACAAACACCATGATCAATGTATGGGAAAAGCTGGAATGTTTTCTTGTGGTTGTGATTGTTTAAAGAAATGACTTACAACACTTGTGAGTCTTTTCTGCAAAATGGAATAATGTCTAAAAAATATCATCCCTTAAGTGTAATGAACTAGGAAGATAATCATGACAAAAAGAATAGAAGAAGAATTAGCAGAGATGAATCGATTAAAGAGATTAGAATTAGAATTTCTGTTTTTCAAAACTAAAATGGATACGATCATGTATAAGAAATTCCGTGATGCGTTACCCTTGATGGTACTGAGTCTGAAGATACTGTGCTAGGAGATATTGAAATTGATTCAGACTATCAAAATTCTGATGAAGATGTTTCTCCTAAAATTCCAATAAACAAGATGGAGACATAAAGCAACATTCATGATAACTTTAGCAAAAGATTCTAACTGTCTGCGTCCAAATTTAACCCCAAAATGGTAGGTGAATCCACGTGAGCCAATACTCGGTAAACAGTATTTGGCGTGCAAACCAAGTTACTATGTTAACCAAGTTAACCCCGTTAATTTTCGTTAACCAAGTAAACCAAGTTGTTTTAATGCTGTTTTACGTGGTTACCTCATGAAAGTAGTTGGAACAAAGCTCGATGATTCTGATTTTGAGAAATTCCAGAAATTCTGTAATGATGAAGGTCTATCAAAGAGTGAAATTATGCGTGGATTGATCAGGCAATATTGTGATGCTTGTGAGGATGAAATACAAACTTCTGAAATTAAAAATCCCACTGTTATAATAAGTGACGACTGACTATTTTGGCTCTAATCTAAAAAATCAGTTAGTTTTTTGAGTGTAGGATCGTCTTTTAACACTTCATCAAACAATCCTTCTCCATACAACCAAGCAAACATATCAAATGCTTTTTTTGGAGACTGATGACAAAAAGTTTCAATTTGATGACATTGTTTACATAGTAATACATATTTCTTTTTTAGTTCGTTGATTTTCTTGGTTTTAATCATTCTTAATGACTCATATTTCTGTTGACCAATACCATGTTTTTTAAAATATTTTTTATCTTCCTCTGAATATTCTCTATGATGAATATCTAAATTTGATTTTTTTAATTCTGGATTATATTTTTCACCACACGAATCACATTTTTTTCCCAACGCATTTACAATTATAGTAAAATTTCTTTTCTCATACCCTCTTCTCATTTCTCTTAATTTTGGAGTAGCATTGTATTCTCGTACACATGAGTTACATCGTGAGTTCACTCCTGATTTGGAATACTTGTATTTGGGAAACTCAGTCAAGTTTTTAGAAATTTTACATTTTGAACAAATTTTCATTCCATTTTTAACCATAAATTTTTCTAAAAATTTTTGCACTTAAGCATATTGTTGATTTAAAAGAAATTGTTATGACTTTAAAAATGAGTATTTTTAAAATTCATCTAACATTTTCTCTAATTGTTGAATATTTCCTGATGTGTCGCCTCGTCTTTTTAGTATCTTTATGATGTCTTTGATTTCTCTTTTCTCTTTGGAATCCCTTAACAATACTTCTGATTTTGTACCTAGTGGAATAGTCCAGTTTTTTTCTCCTTGAACTATTGGAATTATCCTGTTCCAGTCTTCAATCTCTTCATTGGACATTACCTTGGCTAATTTCTTGAAGTCTGGATTTTTGCCACCAAAGCATTCTGCATATCTTGTTTCATATGCAAAATATTTGGCAGAAGCCAGCTCTAACATCATTCTCTGCATCAGTTCGTCTTGTTGTTCTAACTTTTCCTTTAATGCCCCATCATATTCCTCTTTGATTGTTCTGATTTCTTTTTCCTTTTCAGCCTCTATTTTTTCTGATTTGTCCAATGTTAAGGATGGTATTGCTCTCTTGAACTGAGTATAGAGTTGCTCGTCTGAAACTCCATTAAAGTATGCTTTTGAATTTCCTGAAAAGTGTCCTTGCATATAATCAATAAATCTCTGCTGTAAATCACATGATGCCAAAGTTATTTCAAAACGTTTTCTAAATGCGTGATTTTGTGATTTACCTTTTCTTGATTTTCTGCCATTGTCAATTGAAAGTTTTGCTTGTCTTCTTACGTTTCTTACAATGTCCTGAGCTGATGTTGATGTTAATGGCGTAAGATTGTTTTTTCTTGTAAATAATACAGAATCAGGTTCTCTTTCAATTCTTTGTTCAAGATATTTTTTCAGACAAGTATATGCTTCAGGTGTTAAACATGTTCTGTATTCTTCAGTTGTGTCTCGATATATTGTCACAACCGCACCTTCTTCAATCTCTTTTACATCTTCAATTCTGATGTCCGGTGTTGCACCTACTCTTACTCCTGTTGAAGCTAGAAAATGAATGAATGCCTTGTTTCTTAGACTTGTAGTTGCACCTAATAGATCTCTAATATCATCATCTGTGTATGGTAATTGATTTGCTGTAGGGATTTTTGGTGGGTATAAACTCTTGATAGTTTTCCAGCTAAATTCAATCTCATTCATCTCTAAAAATGACTGAATAGGCGTCATCATGGCATTGTAAGAATTCGGACTTGGTATTCCTGTTTTCCGTGTCAAGTCTTTTTTGTGAATCACATACTCTTTGATTATTTCTTTGATCTTTTTTGATTCTAGTTTTATGATACTGTCGTAATCCTCATGGGCATATTCAAAGAACTTCTCTAATCCGATTTTGTATGCCTTTTTTGTGGCTTCAGTCTTTAATGACTCGTAGAATATCTGGGCTGGCGTTACCATTTGGTATGTTATTCGTGCCGTATCTATTAAGAGGAGTAGGATCCCACTTTTACAGTTATTAAAGGGGATTTTTTTATTCTCGATATGCCTAGCTACCAAGACCAGACATGGATCAGACTATGGAAAGAAAATTCTCCTGATATCCGTGAACGTGTAGTTGGATGGCGTAAACAAAATGCAGTGACTCGTATTGATAAGCCTAGTAGACTACAAAGGGCAAGAAGATTAGGATACAAGGCAAAACAGGGGATTATTGTTGTTCGTATGCGAGTTGGTACTGGTGGTATGAGAAAACAAAGACCTACTGGTGGTAGAAGACCAAAACATCTAGGTGTTACCAGAATCAAGGCTGATGATGATATGAAGACTGTTGCAGATAGAAGAGTTCTTCAAAGATACCCAAACATGAAACTTTTAGGTTCTTATTTTGTCTATAAAGATGGAAAACACTATTGGTTTGAAGTTATTTTAGCAGATCCTGATCATCCTCGAGTTGCACAGGATAAAGAATTGACAAAGAGAATTCCTAGAACTGCATAAATTGAAAAAAATATTTCTAGTTGTTACATTATTTTTTGTAATTACTCCTGCATATGGTCAAGCATTATCTGATGCAACTGGATTAGTTAATAGATTGGATGTCCAAACTGGAGGACATTCATTTGAAATACAAGTTGTTTCCAATTTTGATATATCTGATTTTGAATTTGATAAAGGTGACAAAAAATTAACTCTATACATTACTAGTGGCTTGGAAAATAACTTAGGTGAAGTATTAATCCCAAAAAATCTTTTGAGTGGCAACTTTACATTCTATCTAAATGATCAAGAATATGTGCCAGAAATCAAATCAAATCAAAAAGTTTTTTTCATTACATTGAATTTTACTGGTTCTGGAGAAAATGAATTAGAAATCCTTGGAACCACTTATCTTTCTGGTCTGTCTGAAAAGCCTCAACCTGCTATAACTTCTCCTGATCTGGAACCTGTAGTTGAATATGATTATGAACTAATTTACGCTACCGTTGTAATTCTTTTCATAATTGGTGGAATAATAGGTGTAATTGCTTTTGCAATTAAAAGAAGAAAATAATAGATGTATTTTTTTCTAAATTATTGATATTATGGATAATGCAAAAATTGCCCTTGTTAGTGGATTTGTAATATCTGTTGTTTTATCTATTGTCTTGGTTCTGATTAGGTGAATTAATCTTCATTGAGTAATTTCTGAATCATTCCATCAATATGATTTGCTTGTCCAAATGAAACATCTCTGAGAATGCCTTTTCTATCTACAAGAATCATTGAAGGTGTGCCTTGTAAGGCAAATTTTTCAAATGTTTCAGCCGAATATTCCTTTGATTTCATGTAACTTTTTACTCTTTCAATGATTTGATTTTTGTATTCTTCTGGCTGCGAATCAAAATCAGGAATCTGCGGATAAATAAACTCCATGATCTTTTCTTGACTGATTTCACCTGTAGTCTTTGTAAGATTGTCCATTGCTAATGGAAATGGAATTTTATAAGATAATTTGTTGCCTTCTTGTAGTTGCCCATATGTTGAAAGTGCTTCTTTGGTTTCACCAATTACTTCGCCTGTTTCAGCAAGCATTTTCAAATTTTCTAATGTGTTTTTATCAAAATCCTCAAAAGCAGTTGCTAAACCTAAAACTCGAACTCCTTCATCTTTGTATTTGTTATAGATGTTGATTGCTTCAGGAATTGCATGCATAAAACATCCTGGACAGTTTACTTGAAATACTTCTAATAATACAATGTGATCTTTTTCTTGATCAAAATTTGTTGGAGCACCTTGAACCCATTCTGATACTCCAAAATTTGGTGCTTTCTCACCTATTTTTACGCCCATGATGCATTATCTGATTTTTTCCATTAAATACATTCTCATCTGTTTTTGAATTTTTTCTCAAGTAACCTAATATAGGACGCAGAAAATTCCAAAACAAAATGCAGGTTATTACTGAAGATAGAATGGCACTTTTTGCTGAGATGGAATCAAAATATGAGCAAAAAGATACAGATTATTTTGTTTCTCTTTTAGATCATCCTGATTATGTAGTACGAACAAGAGTTGCATGTATTTTGGTTGATTTTGGAGGAGAAGATAAAGTTGCACATATTGCTAAAGTATTAAAAAATGATGAAAATGAATTAGTACGTCATGAAGCAGCTTTTGCATTAGGACAAATGTCTTACTCTAGTGCAATTCCTCCTTTAACTGATGCAACTCTTCATGATCCTAGCATGTTTGTACGTCATGAAGCTGCAATTGCTTTGGGTGTTGTTGGTTCTAAAGAAGCCAAAGAATCTCTTCAAAAAGCATTAGAAGATCCTGAGCAACCTGTAGTTGAATCTGCAATAGTTGCACTTTCTAATATTGAATTTATGGAAAAGTTAAGTAAGAATGAAAAGTTTGCAAAGTTAACAGGTGGATGAGATGAACTTTTCTTATGGAATTATAGCTGTTGTAGGACTTCTTGCATCTATTTCTATTGGTTTCATATCTATGGAACCTAATGAAATCCTTGAACCAAGAATGTTGAACATAGAAGAAAAACCTGTTGCATGTACATTGCAATGGGATCCAATGTGTGGTGTAGATGGTGAAACTTATGGAAACATGTGTATGCTTGACACAGCTAATGTAGATTTAGATTATCAAGGTGAATGTGTTGTTGCTGAACCAGAACCAACACCAGAACCAACACCAGAACCAACACCAGAACCAACACCAGAA
>NZ_JAILWA010000016.1 GCF_025699255.1 Nitrosopumilus sp.
AACTTTTTTGGCTGCTGTTTTCTTGGTAACTTTTTTGGCTGCTGTTTTCTTGGTAGCCTTTTTGGCTGCGGTTTTCTTTGTAATTACCAATACAAATTAAAAAATCATAAACCCTCATTTAAATGAAGAATGTGGATCAAGTTTTGGTTGAAGGTTTTTTGATACTCTGATTCACCAATGAGCTAGAATCAAGATAAACATCATAAAATGATAATCCATCCATTTGAGTCTGATGATCAATTTCTTGGATTTTCTTTAATTCATCTGAAGATGCATTTAGTACCAAGTCATCTAATTTTTTTAGATGTTCACGCTCTTTAGGAGTCATTAAGTTTTGATTAAAAATCATCATTTATGACCAAAAGTTGCCATATTAGACTAAATACGTTGCAAAATGTTTACAAAATCCAATTTTCATATATAAAGGAAAAAAATCAAAGGTTAGAAATTCAAAAACCAGTCATTAAACATCAGATTATCAGAGTGTTTTATTCTAGTTAGATCTAGTCTTTTTCTATTTCTCATAATTATAATTATTTCAGACACTATCAAGTTTGTTCAGGATACCCCCAATAGTGTAAAGGTTTAGAACAAGTGTAAACTTTGCCTGGTTCAGTAAAAAAACCACCACAGGGTATTGGATCTTCTAAGCCGGACAAAGTCCAGTAATTTGTCATAAAGTAAACTCCAAAAAAAGTCATCCCCACAACGTAGCAATGATTATCTTTGATGTCCAATACATTACACGCAAATCCGGCAATATTTGGAGGAACAAATAGAATGGAAAGTATCACTACTGGAACAATGATTATTATTTTGTATCTAGTTTTCATTTTCCCTACCTTAAAGGTAATGCATGTGGTAATCCAACACGTATCAGATCAGAAATATAATCACGTGCAAATAATTTTTCTACACTGCTATGTTTGACACAGACAAGAGCACCATTTGATTTTTTCTTAGCAAGATCTAATCCCTCATTGCATTTCATTTCATAAATCGGAATTCCGGATTTGACTTGCTTTAGTGGAGAATCAAACGGTAGGCGAATTTCTGATTTTGCAATAATGCTCAATGAATCTTTTGTGTATGATGCAGGCAATGTGTTGTCATCATATTCTGCAGTGATTGTGTCACCTTCTGCAACTTTGAGTCTTGGACCTGATGATTCATAATTTAGTGTCAAGAATAGCATGCCTTCAAAAACTCCAGTTGAAATGCCTGTCTCAGTTGCAGTTAAAGAAAAGCCTTTTGTGTGCGAATCAGACCACACAAAGACATCAAGGTTATCAATCTTTTCTGGGTTCAGATTCATGTCTGGATCAATTACTCTAACAGCACCCACTCCACTAGGCGGATAGATTGTCTCTAACCATTGCACATCCCCAACATTCCATGTGACATATGTTGAATTGGTTGTGATTAATTTAAGATCATTTGCTACTTGTCTTATTTGCTCAAGTTCTGCATTTTCCAAAAGAGATGTGGAAGTGCATGTCTGATGCCTCAAGTGTTGACCGTCATCAAATGCAAAAACAACATATTCTAAATTCTCTGTAAAATTATAGCCCCACAACCATTCTGAAGATATTATCGGAATGGTATCTTGTGATGCTCCCTTGAATTTTTCGATTACTGAGAATTGGGTTATTGCATCGTTTTTGCCATCAGCAGTACTAAGTTCACTAGGGACATATTCTTTTGATAGTGCTTTACCTGTAAAAACAACATCTGATTCTGCAAAAGATTGGGTCATATTTGCAGTTGCGCAAGATAATCCATAAGCAGAATTACTTGCAATAAATGAAGCAATAGAAATCAACACCAGTAAAATTACAAAATATTTCATAATATGACTAGAATGAGTTTAAGTTCATAAAGAATTCTAATCTTTGGTTCAAATCCTAACAGGTTTGAACTCTTGTTTTCTGCTATGCACACATCATGCCACTTGGTTCTGCACTTGTGATCCCTTCAAACTTTACAATGGATTCGGTAATATTGATTATTGCCAAAGTCTGTTTACCAGTCCAACTACCGTCTATTCCTATTCCAGTAGAATAGGCACCTGAATCGATTTCAATATTTCTCCAAGGCACATTATATTCCCATCCGTGTTTTGCAATTTCATTTCTTATGTGAAAATTCAATGCCAGTGAGTTAATTGGTTCATCATGATATGCTTGAAAATAACTATGACAGTATGGATCATTTATGTTACTCCAAGGAAATGGAAAATACCCAAAAAATAACGGATACGCCAAAACAAATAGTAATGTGATGATAATTACAGTTGAGATTAGAATTTTATATCTAGTTTTCATTTTCTTTTTTTCTCTTTTTTATTTTCATAATTACATACGCAAAAACTATGAATGACGATAGCAAAAGTCCAAACCATCCAAACAAATTTCCAGAGTTACCCAGACTCTCACCAGTTTGCAGAGATTGTCGTGCAAATGTAGGATCATCTACTCTAAAATACTCATTTCGTTCAAGGCATAGTCCATCCCGAAGTACATAACCTGTCTGACAAATATCTAGTTTCTTTACTACACAAAATCCATTTTTTTCAAATGATGGTTCTGGACATGGAGGGGAATCCCTAGTTGAACACTGTACATGATCAGTTACAAAAACACCAACATAACAGGAAGGAACTGAAAAATAATCTTCAGCAAATGATTCGTGGAATTGAAAAACTCCAAAAGTTATTAGTACTAAAAATAAAATTCCAGTTTTCATTTTTTCACGCTAACAAAAGGTCTGTACAATAACAAGATAATCATCGTTTAAAGAAATCCCAATTCCAGTTCTAGTCATATTTGATGCAAAGACTTTTTCTTTTTCATTTTCCTGTTGAATTAGAAATCCCATTCCAAAATCAACGAATTCTTCAATATTAGTGAATTTTGTGTGTGGAATTGCAAGAACATATTCGTGTATAGGAATGTATGTGCCATCAATTATGCATTCAAGATTATTTTGAGATGCAATTTCATTTACATCAATGTCAGATATAGATTGAGCCTCATCTATAGGTACACTTGACATTTCCAAGCTGCGAATTTTTGCAAGACTATCCAATGTATCATCAAAATTTAGACCCCCTACATTATTTTTGACACGATTAGTATTCACCCAATCCAAAATACGCGTTTGAAGAAGAATAGTGTCAATGTCTCTTGTATCATCTTGAAGACTAGAATTGTAAAACACGTTGCTCAAACCTACAACAACTCCCATAGATACCCCTATTAGCGGAATTGCAACCAAACTTGCAAGGAAGATTATTCCTACAATCTTCATTTTCTTTCTAAGATTGGAAGAATAGTCTGTTCTTTTCTTATAGTATAAGAAAACACCAATGATCAAAACAATGAATCCTGCAATTCCTGCCAGATAATATGAAAATTCACCACCAATTAATCCAAATGGAAACAATAGAAAGAAACTGCCTATTGCTATCAAGATTAAAGGATAGTATTTTTTTGAAAAAGATGAATCAGAACTTTGCATCATAAAGCAAAAATCTCCAAATGAAGGTATTAAATTCAGAAAGTCTAAATTATTTACTACTCACAGACGAATTTTGACATAACCCAATTTTCATTTTCTTTTTTTCTGAAAATCTTTACAGTCATTAATCCATTTTTGGACATCAACAACAATACTTGTTTTTAATGACTCGGAATGAAACCAGCAAATAGTATCACTTGAGAGGCATTTCTTGCACGATGTAATTTCCTTTATGGATATTGACACCTCAGATTCCTGAAAAGGATTTTCATCAAATGAGTATTTCAATGAATATTACATCATCTTATTACATTTATCAGAATGTAATGTGGCAAACAGACAAACATCTTGTACAAAATCCCAAAAATGGGAATTAATAATATAATATAATAATAAAAAGTATGAATAGAATATTATATGAAAATTGGTACGGGTAACAATGAACAAGACTACATGTATTGTTATTGATGATGATCAAGGAATTGTCGACTTGTTTTGCGAATTGCTAGGGGTACTTGACGTTAATGTACTTACAACCGCAAACAATGGAATGAACGCAGAACTGCTTTACAAAAAGCACAAGCCTGACATTGTTTTTACAGATTTGCAGATGCCAGACTATGACGGATATTATGTGGTTGAGACAATCAAGGATCTAAATCCAGATGCCAAGATAGTAGTCATTACAGGGGATTTGAACGCAGGTGAATCTGATCTTTTTGATTTGCTGCATGTGCCAATAATTAACAAGCCATTTGACACTCATGAAATAAAACAGGTAATAACAGATGTTTTCCTAGAGGAGAACAAACCTATTACACCATTTGAAATTCAATACAGATTCAAAGATGACATTAATTTTTATGCATGTACAGTAACCTACCCCCAATATAGAAATCTCAAACAGTTACCTGTCATTGAAGAATGCAAGATAGTAAGCACCAAAAACAACATTCAGGCATACCAAGATGAAATGCAAAGAGCGTTAGATTTGGTCGTACAAAACGACACCAGTCACATTAGAAAACTATCTGAAATTGTGCGTGATTGACTACAAGAACAATATTTATCTACATGAGGATTATATGAAAGTATTAACAAATGAATATCATGAACAACATTGACACTTTTTTTGCATCATCACTTGAGAGGATGATCTGTACCCATTTAGGCGACACTACATTTCACAGTATTCAAAACAGACTGTTTGAAAAATACGGCATGTCAATTACAGAATCCATGAATGGCTTTCAGAAACTGGACTCTGTTTTAAGAGAGTTTTTTGGAGCAGGTGCTGAAGGATTGGAGAGAAAATTCCTTGAGGGAATCTGCACCATCAAATCCAAAAAAGACAAAGTCGAAAACAGGTTTACAATATCTGATCCGAAACTCAGTCAGTCCATTCTAAGGGCGTTTAGCGATGACGAAATGACAAAAATACTCAATGCATCAATTGGCGAGCCATGGACCATCACAGAGATTCTGGAAAAACTAGACATTCCAAAGTCATCAGGATACAGAAAGATCAACTCCCTGATAGAACAAGGATTGCTGATAAAGGCAGGGCATGACTTTACTGCAAACCGAAGAACAGTTGACAAATACAAGTCCCTGTTTGACAATGTGAATATTGATTTTAGCAACAAATTATCTGTGAATGTACAATTCACACAGGAAGTCATCAGAAGTAGCACTGTGCTTCAGACAGTTTACTGCAACTAAGAAAAAATTACAGATAATCAGTTTGCATTTTCTTATCATCAATGATTAGAAGTCGTTCTCACTAGCTGCAAGTTTTTATCAAGAGTAATTGTTATTTGTCTGGTTCCCTCTTGTGTTTCTGAAACAAATGCATACTGACAATATCTAGACATATTTTCTATGTTTCCCAAATTTTTAAACTCTGAATCTGGATGATTTTCCAAAAAGTTCTTCATTGCTAGAAAATCTGTTTTTCCTCTCAACCATTCTTCTGTAGCATTGCATTCCAGAGGAAGCAAGCGTTCAAAAGATAGAACATTGATGTATAAAACAGTACCAATAATAATCATCGAAAAAATTGCAACAGCAAGCCAAAATATTTTCCTAGTTTTCAATTTCTTGTCTCATTCCATTCTCTTGACCATATTATCACTAGATATATCGAAAATGCTGAAAACCCCACTGAAGATATTATTCCAATCAAAGGATACGGAACATAGTCAAATTTCCCAACCTGAGGCTCAATGGGCGTCATGTTTGGAGGCAAAGAGGGTTCAGGATATTTTGTATCAGGTGTCAGAGGATCTAACAGAGTCATTTCATAGAATCCAATCCCAAATAGCAAACTGCTGATAACCATTGATGGTGCAAGCACATACAAGAAATATTTTTGTAGTTTCTTTATTCTATAAAATGCCCAAATGTTAAGGGGCGAAATCAATGAAAATACTATTTGCCACTTTATGCTTACTTTGGATGTAGGAGACATGTTTAGATTAATTTCTTGGAACTACTTCATATGAAATTCCGCCAGAGTTTAGTATTACTTCGATGTAAGGATCCTGCTCATATACAGAGACAATGTCTTCCATGCTTTGCTCAAACTTGTCTTCAAGTTTTTTCAAATCACTGATTTTTTCATCAAGGATTGATTCTTTTTCATCTTCGTATTCTTCTCTAATCTCTGCAATTTTGATGCTCAGTTCTTCTTTGCTCATGCCAGAACGCTGGCTATAGTCCAGAGTAGCATTTTTTTCATCAATCTTTGCCTGAGACTGCAAATCATCATAGACTTTGTCATAGAATTTCTTCAACTCTAGTTTGTCATCCTCAAAATCCCTTATCATGTTTTGAATTTGCATCGTTATTTCAGATATTCTAAGGTCAGTATCCTTTTTTTCAATACTTGTTTGGACATAGTTATCTGTACTATGAATTTCTGCAATGCCTTGGTCTATCCACTCTTGTGCAGTTTGTTCTAGTACACATGAATATTTTCCAGTGTCAATTGTAAAGATTACATCGTAGCCATCATTGCATTTAGTTAGTGGCGTAATCTGCTTGGTATCAAAACTATTTTGCACATCACCAGTAATCTCCCCCATTCCATGTCTTATCCACATCTCAGCAGTAGATACAGATACACAGACATAGTCATCTGCATGGTATCTATACACAACTACTTGCCCGTCCCTGCATTCAGTGTCAGGATTTGTCTTCCCAAGATCATCCCACGACAATGCATCATCAGGATTTGCCTGCAAATATTCAGGATTTGTCCTGTAATCCTCATAGTATTGTCTTAGCTGTTCTCCAGTTACGGGGGAATCAACTAGTTTTCCGTTTGCATCAAACAGTATTTGCTGTGAATAGTATGCCAGTTTGTGATTTACGTTAAACTGTGAATTTGTCTCAATTAGTTCAATCCGTTTGGTTTCAGCAGCTGCAAGATATGCTTGCAATGCTGCATGTCTAGAGCCATTATCTGCAAGGACTTGCTTGAATGCATCTCGTCCTGCCTTTACTTTTTGTTCCTTGAATTCAAACTGGTCCCAAAATACATCCTGCACCTGAGAGTCAGGGATTTTATCTACAAATCTATCAAACGAGTTGTATGGAGAATAGTATTCCCACAGTTTTTCCCAGTCTGCAAGATCCTGGTTTAGCCTTGCAAGAGACTGAGATCTTTTTTCTTCAAGTTCCTGTTGTTTTTCTAAATTCTCATAGTTTCTCTGTTCTAGTTCTGCAATCCATTTTTTTGTCTGCTCAATTTTTCTCAGAATGTCTTGAGCCACAGGGTTATTCTCCAAATCATCAGAAAGAGTGGTCTGCCCAGAAACGGTTTGGGCATGACCTGCTTGAAATACAGTCACAAATCCAACTAGCAATAATACTGCAAATAGAGAAATCCCAGAGACCAACACCCGATGAAAATTTTTTCTCATTGATAAAGAGTGCTATTCTTTATTCATCATCAATGATTGCCCAAGACAACCCCAGTAGTTGCTCCCATGATTCAGAGTTATCATTTGACATGATGTATCATAACAAAATTTACTTAAAACGTTAATGAACAAATCACTCACATTCTAAGAAATAGTAAATCTCGACTTTAATAAAAAATAGATAAAAATAATATAGAAAAATTTCCAATTTTCAATGTTGATGAGTACGCCGCCAGAATCTGTTTCTGGAGATGAAATTTGTCCAATGTGCGGAAAGCCAAAAAAAGAACACAATTCTAATGAGATTCAGAAATGTTCAGAAAAACTAGTAGAGATGGGGATTATGCGCTACTGTGGTCTTTGTGGACTAACCAAACCTGCAGACGGCATGCACGACAGATGCGAAAAATGCGGTGAAAAGTATTCTTTTTCAAATTCATGAAAAAACAATTGGAATTACTAGAATTTCTTGTTATTTTGAGACAGCAAGCAGAATCAAACTGTTTTATCGGATTGGGATTCATAAAGTGTTCTATTCAGGTATTCTAATTACAATAGGTTTTAGTTTTCTTCATTCAATCTCTCTAGAACTTTTGGCCAATTAGGGTGAGATTGGATATCTGAAATCTTGTTGTTTGCAGCAGTCAAATCCTTGAATAGTTTCTGAGACTCTTCATGATGAAAATCATACTGATCTTGGAATGTGCTTTGTAAGAGGGATTGTTGTCTGAATTCCTTTAGCAGTGATTCTACGCTGTTTGGGTCTTTTAGTTTTTCTTGCAGTATTTCATTTTGTTTTGCCTTGGCAGCTTTTGTCGCCTCTGCACAACCATCAGTGCTTTCACTTAGGAGTTTTCTGTTCGTAGGAGTATACAAGACAGCGTTAGATGGAAAGTGCTCAATCTCATCGCAGCTCATTTCTAAAATTTCCTGATGCTGTTTTTCTGCCAGAGGCACGGTATGCACCACATAGTTTATGCCAACCACGCTAAGAAAGATCATCATTCCAATACCACAAACAATAGGAATGACCCAAAATCGAAGAGAATTCTCTTCAGACATGTCTTGTGAAATCCTCATGGGCTATTTAGATGATTAGAATTTGATTCTTTGTAGGATATTCATAAAATGTTCAAATTTTTAATTCATAGTCTGATAGGCGGACTCAGAATGATGGCTACAAAAATCACAACTCCTGCAAGAAAAGCAACATAGCCAATTTTGAGTTTCTTAGTTTGTCGCTTGAGATTCAACAGAAGAAATACAAGGTTTGCAAAGTAAATCAACCATAATCCAATCATAGGATAGTTTTGAGTTGATGCAGACACAACCCTGTCTATGCTTGAACCCCACATAATCATTGGAATTATTGTAAAATAGGCTGCTCCTAAGCTTAGAAATATCACCAACCCAAGATTTATCAAAAACAAGATATTGGTTTTCATTTTCTATTTCTCCAAACTATATGAAATCAAACAGTTCCATTATCCTAATTGATGTATTATCACAAAATACTGTTTGAGCATCGGATTCACAATAAACGACGTAACCGTCTTCTATCTTCAGATAGTATCCAAAATGGTATAAATTCATGAAAAAATTTACAGCAAACAATGCAGCAATTATAATTAAAATTACAAATAAAATTAAAAATTTAGTTTTCATATTTCAGTGAATCCCATTATTGAAATTATTTGAGCATTATTTACGCTCATTCCAAGTTTTCCAGCTTCAAGTGTATAGGGTATTTCTATACCATCAGACAATACTGCAATTGAGATGATGTTTTTGTCAGGAAATAATTTTTGCAGTATTGGCAATGGATCATCCATGTGAATGAATCCATCAGTGTTTCTGCTAGTTGTAATTATTATTGCCTGTATCTCATCTTCAACAGTAATAGAGTACACATCCATGTTAGATGCTATTGCAAAACCATTTGTGACTTGAATGATTCTAGGATCAATATCTTGAGTGTAATGCGTTCCACCTGACATATTACTAATAACGAATGGAAGAGATATTGCTAATCCTACAATTATTGGAATTATTATCAAAAGTCTAGTTTTCATTTTCTAATTCTCACAAAGAATTCTTTCTGTCTTTTAATTACTGGATAAAGAATTAAGAAAATCCCAATTGCACAAAGAACTGAGATGCCTGTTTGTGCATAAAACGATGTCAGACATCCAGTATTAGATAAAATGTATTTTGGTTCAAATCCCAAGTGAACAAAAACAAACCATCCCATACCTGTAAATCCTTTGCATTCAGGAATGGAAGAATCTAAAAACAGGAATCCATCTACGCTAAAAATTACCAGAAAAATTCCAACAATTATCATAGTTTTCATTTGTTTTCCCAATACCATTTTTGTTCATAATGTTCTTTTTTTGGAGGATGTGCTTTGACAAAGTGTCTCTGCAATCTGATCTCATTATCAAAGATCATAGTGCATTTTTCACATTTGAATGATTTAGTTTTCATATTCGCCTCTTACAAATGCCAGAAACATGCTATGTGCTTCTTGCATTGACTTTTCATCAGGTTGCTCAGGATAAGAATGGGCATTTAGATGAGTCAGTATTTCAGCAAAAACCACGCCAAGACAAAATGCTCTGGACAACTCAGGGATTTGATCAAACTGTAAAGTTTTGAGAATTGAAATGTTTCCCTTGAGCATATGGTTTACACTCTTGTAATTATTTAGTATTTGATTGATATCTCCATTTAGTTTGTTGTTCATTTTCTAATCCCTTGGAATTTTCCCTTGTCCCAGTGCAAGCCACAAAGATGTTATTCTGTCAGGTTCCACTAGTAATACGTCAGTCTTCCAAGTTTTTTTGCAAAACTGGGGTTTTTCCTGATCTAGAAACGTGTCAGTAATCAAAAAAGGTTCAACGTTAATTGTAGAAGCAATAAAAAAATCAGTTCCATTTGGTGCCACCAAAGGAGAACACAGTATGTTCCCATCACCTATACCATCATCATTATTTCCGTATGAAGTGTTTGCAGGAACAAACTCAATATTATTTTGTTGCAAGTATGCATTCCAGTGATATGTCATTACAGTTTCAATTATTCTAGAAGATTTAGATGGAATGTACTCTATCTTAATTTCATCTCCCACAATATCACGTATCTTTTTCTTTACAATATCCATCTCACTTGACGTACTGTATCTGTATTTTACATCAATTATCATAGTATCATTGTCAACACCAAAACCCAAAATGACATCATTGATTTTCAGAGGTCCAAGATTTACATTTTCATAGTAAGCTGTTTCCAACAATTTTTTTGCATCATCTAGTTTCATTTGGATTTCAGGATTTAATTCAGATACGGGTTTAGGTTGAGGTTCAGGTGTAATTCCCATTGACTTGGGTTCAGAATCTAAACAGGCAAAATTCTGCAATATCGTTGGGGGAAAAATATCTCCATTTGATACTTCTATTCTATAGTATCCAGAGTCATTGCAAACAAACTCCTCAAAGTAATCCCCCATAGAATATGAGTTGACGGTAACAGATGTATCATCAGAATCAACGCAAAGATTTTTTGAAATGTGTTCAAACACAGGATGATCATCCATGTCGATTATTCTTAGTGTAAAATTGGGACAATCAGGAAAGTATCCCCACTCTAGCAAATCAAACTGAACTTTGTCCCCAACATTGTAATGGTATTGATATGGAGTAATTGCATATTCCAGATATTGCTCTCCAAAATGATATTGTTTTGAATATTCCTCCACTGCATTTTTTTTCTCATCTAGAGTTCCAACAGGAGTACTGCTGTAAGAGAACGTTCCTTCCAACATCATTGACATTACGTTTCTTCCCATCCACTCCATTTCCTTTTCTGGGTAGGGACTTGCAGGCAACATCAATCGAAGCTTTGCCCAACCTCGCGAGATGAGTTCTGATTCGGTATCTGGATAAACGCATGAAGGTTTGTAATGAGTATTCCAAACAGGGACTTTGTCCTCATCGCATATTATGTGTCCTAGTTTGATTCCAAGATCCATTTGTTTGTGTGGGGATGGGATACCAAATGGAACGGGGTAAACTGTGCGGTCAATACTTCCTCCTCCGTGATTTTCTCTGACTGTAAATTCCTGTTTAATGAATGCATCAATGAATTCTACTTCAAGATGATATTTCCCAGACTCGTTAATGATTATGGGTTTGCTTTCGCTGTATCCAATTTTGGTTTGTATTGGGTTTGAAACAACAGTAGGATCACAGGATATGTCTGCTCCCCAACCCAAAACAAAATTTCCCTTGTCGTCAGTTATTTTTGCAGTGTAAGAGTTGCAATTAGCATCTCTTGGCTTTTCTAAAATGAATTGTATTGGCTTGCCAAGTGTATACGTGTATGAAAAATCAATGAACTTGATTGATTCCTCTTGTTCTGGTTCTGGAATCAGAGAATCATGAACTCTAGATTCTGCAACAATGTCCAAATCATCATTAATACGATATGGTTCTGGAAGCGTGTGGTCAGTGTACTGTGCATATATCACATCCCCAGACATTGCATAAAGCCTGTTTCCACTTGAATCACTGTTTTGCGTAAAAATAACGGTTGTCTCAAATATTCCAGACTCTTCTTGTGTTTCTATTGCATCAACTAGAATTCCTGCCTTGTCTGAGTCAGAAAAAACATGTATTGGCAACTTGTCCAGAGTTTTAGGGTTGAGGTTCATGTCAGGATCAATTGCTTGTAGTTTTGCAGTTGCATCAAACTGGTGACTTGATGCATCAAAGGAAATTTCCCCTACATTCCATGCAATCTTTGTAGTTGTCTTTATTTTGGTTCCATCATTGAGTTTGACTATAATCTCTAGTTTCTCATCACGCATAGATTCCAAAAATCCGTTGTTGGGTCCGCTTCCTGTTGTTCTAGGGGCGGTGTCGGGTTTTCCATCCCCATCAACATCGTGCAAAAATCCAGTAAGGATTACTTCTCCAGTGTATAGCCCGTTTCCTGCCTTTGATAACTTGTATGACTTTAGTTCATTGTTCCCAACTGAAATTTGTATTGTGTCTTGCTTGTGATCAAAACCATGAACCATTAGTCGTATCTTTACCTTATCAGCCCAAGAATAGCTGCCCTTGTCTAAAGACAAGGAACCATATGCATCATCAGATAGTACGATAGAAAACAAGATGAAAAAAATAATTGCAAAAATAGATAGGGTTTTCATTGTCCAATCATCCTCTTGAAACAACCAGACTCCAATGTCTATCAAGTAGTTTTACAGAAGTATCCCCTGTTACACAATATGGTTTGTCTACTGAAGGGTGTATCAACAAAGTGAATTCATCATTGCACTTTACGTCCCATGAATCTATACCAGATTGAATTTGTTTTAGAGGAGATGCAAATTCTTTCACAGTAAAGCCTCTACTTGAAGTTTCAACACCAGAATGATTTCCTTCTGTTGCATTCATCCACATATAGTATCTGCCAGCGGTTGGAACAAACTCCCAGCTTGCAGTAGATGTCCACTCACATGGGCTGGATTTGGTGTGGATTTTTTCATCAAGTGTAGTATTCCAATCATTGCCTGTAATTTTGCTTATCTTGATACCGACATCAAAAAATTTCCCTTTCAAAGTATCCATGTCCTTATTGTAAATAAATTCAATAGGTTTGTTGGCAACAAAGTTATCGTTTTTTACAACTCCATCCTGCATCATTTTAAAATCATTGAAAAGCAAAATCCTAGGTTGTTCTAGTACAGACTTTGCATTACATTGTTTTGGAATCTCAAATGATTCTGGAGAGTATTGGTTTGTTCCATCAATCTTTGGAACATAAAACAATACCCGGTCTCCCAACTCAAATCCACCTATTGAGACACTTCTTCCAGGAACACCCCCAACTGTTGCCTCTAGCATTGTAATTGTGTTTGATTCTTGAGGATTTTTTAGAAATTCTTCAATGTTTACAGTATATTCATCAAGGGTTTGCGTATAGTTTTCAATCTCTATTCTTTCTACTCCATTTTCTTTAATATGAAATGTGTTGGATTTTTCAAACTCCAGAACATTCACAGAAGTTACAGTCCCGACAAACACAGTTTCACTTTGCTCAAATAGTTCTTCAGAGGATTGTGGAAACCACATTCCATAAACTGCACCTGTAGAAGAAATTGAAATAATTCCAAGTATAATCAAAATCACAAAATAATTCATACAGCATAAAATCCTAGCACATCATTGAAAAATTCTTCGTATGTTTTGCATCCCATCTACGGGCATTTTTTGTATAGTTTATGAGTATGTGCAAATTACATATTTTTGATTTATCTTGCCGATTCAAAACAAAAGACTCAAACAGTTCATGGAAGAGATGGTTGTAGAACTGACTGCAAAATTTCCTGACGAGGTCGTCTCTTTTGTATTGTTTGGTTCTGCAACAACTGGGGAATGGGTTCGAGGAAAGTCAGATATTGACTGCATTGTAATCATCAAGGACAAAAAACTATGCGATGAGATTGAAAACTATCTTAACAAGATTTTGCTCACCCTTGATGCAAAATACGATCTGAAGCTATCAGAGACATGTACATCCTACAAAAAGACGGACAATCCCGCATTAAATCTAATATTCAAAACTGAAAACAAGATGATGTTTGGTCAGCCATTTTATGTAGTGGCCCAAGAACAGCTTGATTTAAAGCAATTTAAGATTACAAAGGATCTAAAGACAGAACTGGGAGCAAGAACAATAGCATCACTTGGATTGTTCCTTCAGAGAATAAAAAACACTGGAGTCATACTGTATGGAAAAGACATTAGAGACGAGATTCCAAAAACAGTTCCTATAATTGAAAAGGTAAAGGCATCATTTAACGCAATGCTGTTGTTGATGATGAGTTTCATAATATTTCCATTCAGTTCCAAGTCTGCGTTTTCTCATGCAGTAAAGGCAAACTTTTGGGCATGCGATGACGTGCTTTTTGCATTGGACATGCCGTTATCCACCACAAAACAGGAGGTAAAGGAGATTTGCGCCCTCTTTGACAAGTCTAAGATTGATGTGGATCATCTTATGGAATCTTTAGAATACAAAAAGACCAAAGACAATATCAAAATGAAGAAAGTGTTTGTAATGCAATACATGCTAAAGAGCACACGATTTGTTTACGGACTGTATGCAATCACTCTAAGGAAACTATTCAAATCATGATTTACTATAAAACAACCAAGGCTTCAAAAAAGAAATAGTCTCTTGAAGTCTTTATTTTTTATCTAGAATAAGAAAAAGAGAAAAGACTCTAGAGATTGGCATTTTTCATATTGAACAATGCGGTCTCTTTGAGTTCTTTTAGTTGTTCTTTAATCGATTTTGCAGTATCCGAATCTCCATTTGTATATGCATCTCTAAGCTGTTGCAATAAATCTAGAAATTGGGTTCTTGCAGCATCAACTTCAGCATCACCAGTTGGTTCTGAGAATTTTTGCTGGAATTTTTCAATCTTTCTGTCCATTTTATCACCCTTCATCTTTGCGTGATCAAATGTTTGTGAAATTGAGGCAAAGTTTGCATCATTACCTGCATCTACAACAAAGACATTCTTTGTCATTGTTTGAGATTCTTCATCTCTGTCTATGCTGATGATTTTCCAAACAACATATTTGTTATCTTCACCATCTTTTGCAATTCCGATACTTGCTTTCTTTGCATCAGTGACACCGCTACTTTCAGCAACAGAAACTGCCTGACCTAAAGATACTGTTACTTGGTCTTTTAATTCACCACGAGTTTCTTTGGTCATGTCATCTGGAATTACAATAGAACCAGTAAATCCTTCAACTAGGATGTGTCCATGTCCTTTTTGGTGGTGTTTGTCTCCACCCCATTTTGCATAATCTCCACCATCTGCTATTACGTTTGGTACTGTTGCAACAAACATCATGGCAAAGACTGCTGCAAATGCAGGAATCATGTACTTTGTTTTGCTATTCATTGATAGTCTCATGAAATTTAGAATAAAAGGCATTGTTATCAAGTGATACGTAACAATGTTACCTGACGTTTAAGTCTCAAAAGAGATTTTTTTGTTTGATGAGTCAGATCTGTAAGGGAGTTTGTAAGACAAAAAAGGCAATGTCCATGCCAAATAATTTACGTTATAAATCAGGACAGAAAAGATGTAGTTTATGTAATTGTTATTTTTATACTAACAAAATTACTTGTCCTTGCTGTGCTATCAGACTTAGGACGAAACCACGAAGCAAAAGACTATGGGAACAATAATGATGCATTATGGAATTTATCTTTAGAGGCGACTATTTCTGGCACGTGAATATAGAGATCGAATCTACATCAGGAAGGATATTTTGTTGAAGCTTTACGAGTATGGTGAAATGAATCAAAGTAAATTGATGAGCATATGTGGATTAAACAACGTAAAACATAAGGGCATCTTAGATGGCATGGTGGAAAAACAAATGATTGAAAGAAAAGAAGAAGCATGGGGAAACAAAACAGTTTACAAATATAGAATTTCAAATAAAGGAAAAAATATTCTTGATGAAGTATTACAAAAATACGAGGAGTTATTCCCTCGAGACAAAGGAGATGATTAAAAATGTCTGAAGACAAAAACCGTGAAAATATTTTTGAAATTCTAGATGGAATGATGTTTCAGCTTAGCAAAACAAAGAAGATGTTTTTGTTAATGATAATTACCACTTTGATCATACCTCCAATCTCTTTAATTGCAATTACTAGTGTATATGATCCTCCATATCAGGATAGATTCAAAGAGAATTTTGATATTCGTTTACAATCCAAATTGGACAGCGGTGAAATTACTGAAGATGAATATAATCTGATTAAAGAGAAATTCTCAAAAAGAGAAAAACCTAATCCTCTGCTCAAACCTCACCAGCTTGTAATTTTTGCCATTTCTATTGTGTGGTTAGGAATAGGAATAAGACAATGGTTTGTCATTTCAAAATGGGATAAACGATACAAGCAATTCAAGGAACAACAAAAAGAGATAGATAAAAAATTTGAAGATGATTCCGAGGATGAAAAATGATTTGTGATATATGTAGAAAAAAAATGACTATTTCTGAAGGTCTAACTGAAATCAATAACAAAAGATTTCATGTATCATGTAAAAATCAGTTTGAGACAGATTTGAGAAAAAGTAAGGGTTTGGACAGGAAATTTTAAACTAAGATGAATAAACTAAATATTTTATTTTATGTGGCTGCTGTAACTACTGCAATAGCAGGTATAATTCACGTGATCTTAGGTATTCCGTCCAACAATCAAAATATGCAGATACTTTTTGTTGCAGGGGGATTACTTCAGATTTTTTGGATTATTCCTATGCTTAGAAAATGGGGAAATGTTTGGTATGGCACAGGACTTGGAGGAACAATTGTCTTTATTGCAATCTGGGGGATTACTAGGATTCCTGATAATTTCATTACTGGACGAGGAGGAAGAATCAGTGATAATGGAATTTTAACTGAAGTATTTCAGATTGCCTTTGTTGTAATTGTGATTGCTATTTTTGTATTAGAAAAGAAAACTCTATCTAAAAAAGAAGAGAAGGACAGATGAGATGAGTTCTATGCAATCTACCGCTAAACAAATTCACAATGTTCTTGATATTCAAAATGTTTCCAAAGTTTACCAAACTGCTGCAGGAAAAGTTGTTGCATTGAAAAATGTTAGTTTCTCCATTCCAAAAGGCCAATTCGTATCTATTGTTGGACCATCTGGTAGTGGAAAGTCTACTCTCCTCAACATGATTGGTGCTCTGGATAAACCCTCTAGAGGTACTGTGTTTATGGAAGGATTTGATATTTTCAAACTAACAGATAACAAACTTGCAAAAATTCGCAATAATAAAATTGGTTTTGTATTTCAATCGTTTAATTTGATTAATCGTTCTTCAGTTCAAAAAAACATAGAACTCCCTGGAATAATATCAGGAATGGATGGGACAACCAGAACAAAACGTACCTTGAGTATTCTAAAAACACTTGGGATTTTGAAAAAAGCAAAACACAAACCGGTTAATCTAAGTGGGGGAGAACAGCAAAGAGTTGCAATTGGCAGGGCTTTGATAAATAATCCTGCAATTATTCTTGCAGACGAACCTACTGGAAATTTGGATACTGCCACAGGAGAAGACATATTCCAGCTTTTATCCCAGTTGACAAAGAAATACCAAAGAACTGTAGTGATGATTACACATAATGTTGAATTGGCAAAAAGAACAGACCGTTCAATATACATGAGAGATGGAGAAATCGAGAAAGATGTCTATAACTGAAATGACTAGAAAAAATATTGCTTTACGACTGTTTGCCATTGTAACCTTTTTGATCATTATATCGTTACCAAGTAATGCTCATGCTCAAACAAGAGATTGTCTTTCAACAACTAACACAAGAGTTGATGCAGACTATAATGGACCTGTTTTCTTGGATGCATACTGGACTGACAGAAGCGAATCAAGTGTGGATGTCCTAAATCCTTTAGAATTAGAAGTAGGTCCTGGAGAAGGGCCTTCCACACTAGCTGTTGTCTTTGTTAATCGTTCTCCGCTTGAACTTTATGCTATTACAGGATATCTGCGTCTTCCAACGGGGTTTGAACCGGGTGGAACCAGTGCCGAACCTGAAGCAAAATCATACTTTGCATCTTCATTTAGCAAAAATATTGGCGATGTTTCCCAAGCGAGTTATTTTGACAAGCTAGAAGAAGGTGAAGTGTTTACTCTGTACTTTGATGTTGATATTTTAGATACTGCAAAAGTTGGCTCGTATATGAGTTCTGCAATTTTGGATTATTCTACAAGCGAGTATGTGAGGAGTTGTAAATCTGCAATGCTTGATGTGCCTTTTATCTTGCCTGGAAAAGTAATATTGGATCTTAGTACTGACAACAAACCACTTACACCTAAAATTCCAAACTCTATTGATTTTATTATTTCAAACAAGGGCAGTTCTCCTGCAACTGGTGCAATCTTGACAATTCTTAACATAGGAGATGATAACAGTCGCTCATCACGAGACAGTTCTAGCTCTACTGTTACTTTGGAATCATCAGATACTGAACTTGTCAACCTTGGTGAGAATACCTTTAACATTGGCACAATACCTGCAAATGATTCTACTCGAATTTCCACAATAATATTTCCAGAGGCAACATCAGCTTCATCAGTTCAAAACCTTAGTTTACAAATCACATATGGAAATGCATATGGATACAAACAGACCGAACTTTTGACTACTGGACTTGTTGTTTCACCAAAACCCTCTGAATCACCAATAATAGTTTCAGTCGATACACAACATTCTGAACCTGTGGTAACTGCGGGCATTGTTGAAAACATTACATTTCAAGTGACAAACAATGGTGAAGATGAAATCACAGATTTGCTACTTACACTATCAGGTGAGACTACAGAAATAAAAATTATGGGTAAATCAAAATGGATGATTAACTCTTTGCCTGTTGGTGAAACATACGAATTTACTACTGATGTTTTTGCATCCACCAGTCTTATCAACAATCCTAATTCCTTTAACATGAATCTTGATTATATTTCTGATGGGGAATCAAGTATAGATACAGCCAATGTTGGTGTTTTTGTTGCAGGAAGTATCGAACTTACTCTTTATGATATGCAAGTAAACAATATTGGAGGAACCATACATCTTGTTGGAAATGTACTAAATCAAGGAAGTACTACTGGAAAATTTGCAAAGATAGAACTATTGTCTCTTTCTGATATTTCTGACATGTCTGAGATTGCTCCACAATATTTAGGCGACCTTACAGATGATTCATCAATCCCATTTAGTATACCGTTGTCTGTAAAAGCAATTCCAGAAGGAAAACATCCTTTCTCTGTCAAAGTTACATATGCAGATGATCTTAGAAATTTCCATGAGATAGTTTTTGATGATGTTGTCAATGTATCGCAAATCAAACAACAAATGTCTTCTAATGAGCGTGGAGGTTCAAACTCTTCATTGCCTTTAGAAGTAATTCTAGGAATTGCAGTATCTGTAATTATTGCAATTGTGGTTTTTGTGAAAATCAAAAAGAGTCGCAGTAATCCTAATTCTGTAGATGATGATCTGGATTTTCTCTTAGATGATTCGAAGAGCTCAAAGAATTGAATCCTACTGAAATCCTAAAACTCTCTTTTTCTGCATTAAACGAACGCAAAGTTAGAACATTGCTTACCGTTTTGATGGTAGTCGTAGGAAGCAGTTTGATGATAGTTCTTAATGGATTAAGTGCTGGACAGACTCAGTTTATCGAGGACCAACTAAATCAGCTTGCAGATAATGTATTGACTGTAACTCCAGGCCAGCGTTCTTTTCGAAGTGTGGATACCACTCCCTCAATTGTATTTAATTCAGCAGTTGTAAATAAGATGAATTCACTGTCTTCTGTAATTGATGTGATACCGAGATATTCTGGCTCAGTTGATCTTAATTCTCAATCTCGAGTCTTGCGTACTTCAGTATTGGCAATGAATCCTGATGATGTTTATGTTAGCGTTCCTGGACTTGAAATGGAGTCAAGCTCTGTAATCAAACCCAATGATCCTTCAGCTATACTTGTGGGACAAAGTGTCGCCTATCCAGATGGCTCTGCGTTTCCCATAGTGACCCTTGGTCAATCTGTCAAACTCACTTTTACTTATGTTGATGATGAAGGTGATCAACAAGAAGACTCGAGAACGTTTGTAGTGTCGGGAATTTTAAAAGAATCGGGTGATCGTACTTTGGACCGCTCTGTAATTATTAGTGAAAATGTTGGAAATACATTTTTAAAAAAATCAGGCAAATATGACAGTCTCCTAGTAGTTTTACAATCTGCTGAATTAACTGCTCAAACAGAAGATGATCTGAAAGATCTTTTTGGTAATTCTATTGGTGTTTCTAGTTTACAATCAAGATTACAATTTAGACAACAGTTTACAGAAGGAAATAATGCATTTATTCAAAGCATAGGAGTTATTGCTTTGGTTGTTGGTGCTGTAGGGATTATCACTACCCTATACACTTCTGTAACTGAGAGAATAAAAGAAATTGGAACAATGAAAGCAATTGGTACACAAAACAGCACTATTCTTATGCTCTTTTTGATGGAGGCATTGTTAATTGGTCTGTTGGGAGGAACAGTCGGGATTTTAGTTGGAATGATCTCAGGGCATGCACTAAGCTCTGTTTTATCTCCACCAGGTTTCAGAAATGCTCCTACTGTAATTCCTATCTTTCATTTTGTGGATACGCTAAATGTTTGGTTACTATCTGTTGGTTTGAGTATCTCTGCAGGCATTCTTCCTGCTTGGAAAGCTTCCACACTATCTCCACTTGTTGCATTACGTAGAGAATGATTTGAAATGAGATTGATTTGTCTTCATTGTAGTAAGGTGTTTGAAGGAGAGAAAGCAAAATTTTGTTCTCAAGTGTGTAGAGATTCATTTATTGTAAATATTGCAAAGAGAACTAGAGAAGCAGTTAGAGATGATCCTAGTCACACTAGAGAATTAAGTAAGGATTTCTAGTAATCTAAAAGCAACAAGAATAAAACAACAGATGACGAAACAGAATCAACAATTCTAAATTACACCATTTGTATTTGTCACCAACTGCAAACATTTTGCAATTTTTCTCCATCAACTAATGATTTGAGATGTTTGTAGAAAAATAATTGCAAAACCGACAAAAAATAAAAAAATTAATCAAAAATAGAAAAAACGATGCAAGTATGCATCACAGGCATGCGTTTCATCACTAGTCGTCAAAATTGGCGATAATTTGATGATTTGTGATGAAAAAATGATGATTTGTGATGAAAATTAGGAGGGGTTCTATGCAAGCATCATCAAATCATCAATCATCATCAATTCCCTATAAGATAGTGCGTTTTGATGAAATGATGATTCAAAAAATTTAATTATTTTTTTATTATATAAAATTGAAACAGTTAAAATTCATCGTTTGCGCCCTGCGCAACACAAGAAAAACTAAAAGAGATTCAGATTTCATGAATTTAATTCAGAAAGACATCATTCAGCCAATTTAATTTTAGAATTCTTTAATTTTCTTGTATTCAATCTGAATTTTTGAAATTCAGGTTTTTGACTGCAAAATTTACACAGATGCCAAACATCATGTTTTTGTAAGGAACCAGTATCAAATTTGACCTCAATAATTTTAGGAGCATCATCATTGCAGATGAGAGGAGAAATTGTCAAATGATAACGACCCCCACATGTAACGTAATACCATGGATGCCTACTATACCAAAAGAGGGTTTCAAAGGAGGAGATGCGAAATAGTAGACATCCATCAGTCATTAATAGACAAAATATTTGGAAAAAGTAAACATGTTGACTTTTTATGCTCAAATTCTGATCTAAATAGGTTTGAACCCTTGAGAGTGTTTAACTGATTTTACAAATCCCGATGGGAGAATGAATTACCAATTATTGGCAGGTTTACAAAAATTAACTGGATTTGAATTGGACATAATATGGAAAATCTGCTTTATACTAAAACTGTAAAACACATTCATGAATAAATCCATACCAATAATCATTGCAGTTGTAATTGTTGGTGGAATATTTGCATATGCCATATCACCTTATTTTACAGAATCAACAATTGATGAGGCATTACCTACAGATGTTATTCTTCAACCAAAAAAAGAAGTTGTGATGGATGAGACTATGATGGATGAGACTATGATGGATGAGACTATGATGGATGAGACTATGATGGATGA
>NZ_JAILWA010000017.1 GCF_025699255.1 Nitrosopumilus sp.
TTTGGTTTCTTTTGTTTGTTTGATTTTTTTTGATTAGGATTGTTTGGTTTCTTTTTTGATTCTTCACCAACTAGTTTTTTGTATAATTTGAAAGCCTGATCAACATTTTGATTTCCATGTACAATTGCCCTTACAGCTTTAATCATAGAAACTGGGTGTTCTGATTGCCAGATGTTTCTGCCCATATCAACACCAACTGCACCGCCTTTGATAGCGTTGTAAGTTAATTGTAAGGCATCACGTTCAGGAATTTTCTTTCCACCTGCGACAATTATTGGAACAGGACATGATTGGACTACTTTTTCAAAATTATCACAATAGTAGGTTTTTACTATATGTGCTCCTTGTTCTGCTGCAACACGACATGCTAATGAAAGGTATCGTGCATCTTTCCCAAGTTCCTTGCCAACAGCAGTGACTGCCAAGACAGGCAATCCATATTTTTCAGCTTCACCAACTAATTTTCCAAGATTTACAACAGTTTGATATTCATATTTTGAGCCAACAAAAATAGACATTGCAAGAGCACTTGCATTAAGTCTGATTGCATCTTCAATAGATACGGTAATGTCTTCTTGAGATAAATCTTCACCAATAATACTTGAACCTCCAGAGACTCTCAAAACCATAGGAGTGTCAGTAGTGGCAGAAACGGATGTTCTTTGAACACCTCTTGTAACCATTAACGAATCACAGTGTTTTAAGAGAGGAGCAATGACTTTTTTTGGATTTTCAAGTTTTTCAGTAGGACCAAGAAAATACCCATGATCTACAGCCAACATTAGTGCACGATTATTTTGTGGTTTAATGATACTAGAAATTCTATTTTTTAATCCCCAATCCAAATCTCTTCGTTTTTGAAAGAAGAAAAATCCCTTCTTAAGCCTTTCTTATTTTGTTATGATAATTTTCATAGCATTTTCTCCTGTACGTGCATGATCAAATGCCTTTTGTGAATCAGAGATAGTGTAAGTATGAGTGATCAATTGTTTAACATCAATTTTAGAAGATTCTATCAAATCAAGAGCTTCTTTAGTGTCTAAATCAGATGCAGCATAGCTAGTTACCAAAGTAATTTCTTTAGAGTAGATTTTGCTCATATCTAAATTCAGCATGGCTCCTTTTGATGGAACACCAAACATCATTATTGCACCACCTTTTCGAACCATATCAATTGCATCATCTAACGCCTTAAGACTACTTGTAGCCACAATTGCAACATCAACGCCCTTACCGTCAGTATTATCCAAAATTTTTTGTTGTCTATTTTCATCCAATGATGATATAGATTCTGTAATATTGAATTTTTTAGCAAAATCTAATCTAAAATCATTTACATCAAAACAAAATATTTTTGCAAATTTTTTAGCATTTGCAAGCATCACATGCATCATTCCAGTAGGACCTACTCCAAAAATTGCGACAGAGTCTCCTTCAAAATATGAAAATTTATTCCAAGCTCGAACACAACACGCCAATGGCTCAATCATAGCAGCTTCTTCATAACTTAATGAATCAGAAATTTTTAAAACACCTCCATGGGAAACATTCCATTCAGGAACAACAAACTCTTCAGATAATCCACAAGGAGAAAGATTTGTTTCATAGTATTTTTTACACATTGTTTCATTACCATGATTACAAAAATGACAATCATAGCAAGGAACATGATGATGAGTGAATACCCTATCTCCTTTTTTAAATTCAGTTACACCAGAACCAACTTCCAATACAATTCCAGAAGGTTCATGACCTAAACGCATTGATGGTTGACCATATTGTCCAAAAACTTTTTCTAAATCAGAACCACAAATGCCACAAGCTTGCATTTGAACTAGAATGTCACCGGACGTCAAAGAAGGTTTTTCTGTTTCATCAACAGAAATCGTTGAAGGTTCTTTAACAGATGCAGTTTTCATGGTAAGACATTAGAAATTTGATTATAAGTAGATTATACGCCGAGAATTTTCTTAAGCATAACCCTATAGTCAACTTCAGTTTTTTCACTACCAGTTGCAGGTAATGCAAATACCAAAGTAGATTTTTCAGCTCTAAGTGCAGTTAATTCATCATTTATGGATTCAGTAATATCATCACTTACTAAGACAAGACCAACATCTGAGTCATCAGTCAATATTCTGATTTCTTCTAATGCCTTTTGAGGATTTTCAGAAATTTTTCCAGGAATTCCAGCTAATTGGAAACTGGTTACAAAGGATTTACTTCCAACAGTGAATATTTTCACAGTTGAGATTTTTCCATGTTCTAATTTAACCCTTTTTGGAGTCATGAGATCAGGAAAGGTTGATTTAGTTTGAAAATGCAGTTAATTCATGGCAGAAATTGATACTCAAAAAGCAGTTCATTTGTTCCTACATGGAAGAATGGATCTTAAAGAAAAAGCAATGAACGCATTGGCTTCAAAAGGGTTTTCAGCAGACAAAATTTCCATGGCCTTGCCAACTAAAGTTGGAGAGGTAGGAGAGTACATGGCAATGTTATGGATGCCTCCAAATCCAGATCACATCAAACTTCAACAGATTACCAAGGTTGAAGAAGTAGAGCCTGAAGGAATGATTGGTCTATGGAAAGGGGTTTCAAAAGACGATATGGACACAATTCCATTAGAGTAAACTTAGCTAAATCCTGCTCCAAACTCATTACCTTTTTCTAAAACATCGCCTGAATCAGAATTTTTTAATTTTCTATAAAGTAATGTTTCATAAACCATTTTCATAGCTTGTTCATCATCAAGATCACAATCTTCTTTGATCTGATTTTTGTATTTTTCTAATTTTACAGCATCTTGTTCATCAGGAGATATGTCATCATGAACCATAAGATTTGCAATTTTTTCAATTTCTGAATTTTGTTGGTCTTCATCCATGTTTTTCTAAGGAATTTCTAGTTATTAACAAGTTCGAATAATTAATTATTACAAATCAGAAATCAATCCTAAAAGAAAATCTGAAAACTCATCATCTGAAAAAATGATTGTTTCAACTTGATTTTCATTCTTTGCTAATTGTGCAGATTCAAGATGGTAACAAGTTGTTTTACCATTTAGTTTTCCAAAATAAAATCCAGGACAAGAACAATAATTACTGTCAGGATCAATCCAGTGCTCTTCACCCTTTCCAACAACAGTCCAAATGTTTCGTTTGCTTGGCTCAAAAATATGTAATTTAACACGTTTATCAGAAACAATGGATTGTATCCTATCAGAATCTTTATTCATAAGGGTTTAATCAGATATCTACAGTATAACTTTGATGTTACAAACAAGAATAGTTCCATCAAAACCAGCTCTAATTCTAGAAGGAGAAAAAAAGAACCTCATAGTCACAGACATGCACATAGGATTTGAAAGTAGCATGGCATCAAATGAAATTTTCATAGGGAAAAACTCAACAATCAATGAAACAATTCACGAATTATCTACAATTATCGATTCAGAAAAACCAGATTCAGTGGTTTTGTTAGGAGACATAAAATCAAGTATTAAAAACATATCAAGGAATGAATGGGAGGAAGTACCATTATTTTTTAAAAAAATTAAAGAAAAATGTGATATCGTTTTGATTCCAGGGAATCATGATGCAAATATTCAACAGCTCATTCCAGATAACATTTCAATGATAAGTTCAATTGGAATGGTTGAGGAAAACATTTTGTTAACACATGGACACACCATGCCTTCTGAAAATTTTTCGCATGTAGATAAAATCATCATGGGTCATATCCATCCAGTTTTTTTTCAAGAGGATTCAATAATTAATGGACAAAGAGTATGGGTTTCCATAAAAACAGAAAAAGAAAATATTTTTCCCAACAAATCAGGAGAAATTGAAATTACAATAATGCCATCGTTTAACAAATATTTTTACGCAACACATAGAAAACAATACAAAAAATCAATTTCTCCAATAATCAATAAGATTACAGAAATAACTAAAGCAAAGATTATCACATTAGATGGAACTATAATAGGAAATGAAAATAATATCAAACAGGTAATTTAATCAAATGTCTTTGTTTCGAGAGTTCCTTTCATTGCACAGTTAGGGCACCTCTGAGATTTAGACCAAATTTTAACTGTCTCAGTATACAATACACGTATCTCATAAGAATGGCCACAATTATGACAAGCAACATTAGATGAATAGCTATTTTTATTCCAATCATCATTAGGTTCACGAGTAAATTTTGATAACAAATCTTTTCCTTTTTCAGAGATTCGATAAAGAGTTAGATCATGAAACCCAGGTTGATCATCAAAAGGAATTCTTTGCACCAATCCATTTTCATCTAAAAAAACCAAAATATCTTTGAGTTTAAATTCTGCAATCTTTATTTTAGCAAAATTTTTCTTTACATTGTTTCTAAGATGAACATAACGAATTCCATCAGAATCAAACTTTTCAATTTTGCTTAATACTTCATCTAATTCAGCGTCTGAGAATTTTTTTGCCATAATTTTTTTATAGAATACTTGTGTTTAACTTTTTTAAAATTATTCATATTTGTCATAGGGTTCAATAGGGTCTTTGGTAGTTTTATTATTTCTTAACCACTCCAAAGTCTTAACAAAAGAATCTGCCAATTCAATAGTAGTAAGTACAGGAATTCCCAATTCAAGAGATTTTCTTCGTATTTGGTATTCATCATCGAGCATTCCAACATATTTTTCCAATGTAGAAGTACTAGGTATATTTATGATAAAGTCAATTTTTCGTTCATATAATAAATCAGAGATATTGGGTTTTCTTTCGGGTTCTGAAATTTTATGTACAATTTGTACTTCACCAATTTTTTCTTCAAAAAATTCAGCAGTATGTTCTGTTGCCAAAATTTTAAATCCTAATTGTTTTAGTTTTGCAATGGTTGCAACCAATTTCTCTTTATTCTGTGCACCCCCAACAGTTACCAATGCAGTGCCTTTATCAGGCAAATTGTATCCTACTGATGTCAGCCCCTTAGATAATGCATCATAGAAACTATTTCCAAAGCAAGCAGCCTCACCAGTAGATTGCATTTCAACGCCTAAGGCAATATCAGCACCTTCTAATTGCATAAAAGAGAATTGCGGTACTTTGATTCCATAATTATGGATTTTTTGCCATTTATTCTCAGGTATTTTAGGCATAGGTTTACCCAAAATTGCTTTAGATGCAAGAGAGATCAAATTGGTTTTCACTAATTTTGAAACAAATGGCATAGAACGAGATGCCCTGATGTTCAATTCAATTACATACACATGATCATCATGTACTAAGAATTGCAGATTAAATGGTCCCTTTACATTAAACGTTAAAGCAATCTTTTTGGTGTATTCATTAATAGTTTCAATAATTTTGTTGCTTAAACGCCATGGAGGAATTACCATCATAGCATCTCCTGAATGAACTCCTGCACTATCAATATGTTCAACAATAGCTCCAATTACAACTTCTTTTCCATTACTAACACCATCCACATCTACTTCAAGGGAGTTTAGCATAAATTTTGAAATTACAACAGGATGATCAGGAGAAACATCAGTTGCTTCTTTAACATATGTTTTTAATTCTTCTTGAGACCAAACAACCTTCATTGCTGCACCAGATAAAACATAAGATGGTCTTACAATCACAGGGAAACCAACTTCTTGGGCAAAAGACTTTGCTTCGTTAAGATTGGAAAAAGCTTGCCAACGAGGTTGTTGGATGTGGAGCTTATCAAGCTCTGCACTAAATTTAGAACGATCTTCTGCCCTATCAACATCGTGTGCACTAGTACCAAGAATATTTACACCATGTTGTGCAAGACCAGGAGTTAAATTATTTGCAGTTTGTCCACCAACACATGTGATAATTCCTTTAGGGTTTTCAAATTCAGTAATATCTAAAATTCTCTCCTGAGTTAATTCTTCAAAATACAATCGCGTACAAATATCATAATCAGTTGACACTGTTTCAGGATTACAGTTTACTACAGAAACATTCTTTTCTCCATTCTCTTGGAGACCCCAAACCATGTTAACAGTACCCCAATCAAATTCAACACTACTTCCAATTCTGTATGGACCTGCTCCAAGAACAACAATTCCTTTTTCATCTTCTGGGACTGCGATATCATTTGAGTTACCCCCATAAGTCAAATACAAGTAATTTGTGACTGCAGGCCATTCTGCAGCCAATGTATCAATCTGTTTAACAGAAGGAATTACGCCTAATTTCTTCCTTAAATCACGTATTTCATCAGGAGTTTTGTCTCTTGCACGAGCAATCTGTTTATCTGAAAAGCCGGTTTTTTTAGCCTCCCAAAGTAATGAATCATCAAGATCAGATTCTTTTAGTTTTTCTTCAACATTCACAATATGTTTTATTTTTTCTATAAACCAAGGATCAACAGTAGATAATTTGTAAATTCGCTCAACAGATATTCCCATTTTCAGAGCAATTGCAACATGATAAAGAATACGATCATCATGATGAGATAATTTGTATTCAATGTCTTCTTCAGTAAATTTTTCCCCATTGGAACGATTCAAAACTAAACCATCATTGCCTATATCCAACATTCGAATTGCTTTTTGAAATGATTCTTCAAAAGTTCGACCTATGGCCATAACTTCACCAACAGATTTCATAGTAGGTCCAAGTCTCCTATTTACTAATTCAAATTTTGCAAAATCCCATCTTGGGTGTTTACAGACAACATAATCAAGTGAAGGTTCAAAACACGCAGTAGTACTTTTGGTAATTCGATTAACAAGTTCAGACAAATTATAACCCAAACCAATTTTTGCAGACATGTATGCTAATGGATATCCAGTTGCTTTACTTGCCAGAGCTGAAGAACGAGAAAGTCTAGGGTTGATTTCAATTGCAACATATCGATCTGAATCAGGAGCAAGCGCATATTGAATATTACATTCACCTACAATGCCAACATGTTTTGTTGCACGTAACGCTGCAGAACGTAACATATGGTATTCATGATTGTCAATTGTTTGGGAAGGAGCAACCACAATATTGTCTCCAGTGTGAGCTTTCATAGAAAGAACATTTTCCATATTACAAACAATTACATTATTTCCATCATAATCTTGCATTACTTCATATTCAATTTGTTTCCAATGACCAATATACTCTTCAACCAAAACTTGTTTTACTAGACTTGCTTTCAAACCTCTTTCTACAATTTCATGTAATTCAATTTCATTATGTGCAACTCCGCCGCCTCTACCTCCAAGAGTATATGCAACACGAATAATAACAGGATAAGATAATTCTTCTGCGGCTTTTTTAGCATCCTCAAAATTATTGACAGTTTTACTTTTCAAAACAGGCACCCCACATTCCTTCATTGAATCTTTGAAAAGTTGTCTATCTTCCGTTCTTTGAATTCCTTTAACTTGAGTTCCAAGTACATTTATGCCATATTTTTTGAGAATACCAGATTCATCGAGATTTACACCACAATTTAAGGCAGTTTGACCACCATAGGCCAACATAATTCCATCAGGTCTCTCTTTTTCAATAATAGATTCAACATATTCAGCATTTACAGGCAATAGATACACTTGATCTGCAAATCGTGTATCAGTTTGAATTGTTGCAATATTGGGATTGATCAATACGCTACTTAGGCCATCTTCGTGAATTGCTTTAAGACATTGACTTCCAGAATAATCAAATTCGCCAGCTTCACCAATTTTGATTGCACCACTACCAAGTACTAAGATTTTCTTAAGAGATTCGTTTAGAGGCAATTGATTATTTCTCCATTAGTTTTTGCAACTCTTCAAAAACAAACTTGCAATCAAACGGTCCTGGTGCAGCTTCGGGGTGGAATTGTACTGCAACACAGTTTTGTTTTTTATGTTTTATTCCTTCAACTGTTTTATCATCTGCATTTGTAAACCATAATTTGAAATCAGATTTTTCAATAGACTCTGGAGTGATGCCATATCCATGATTTTGGCTTGTGACATATACTTGATTATTTTCTAAATTAATACAAGGTTTGTTTTGACCACGGTGACCATACTTTAACTTGTATGTTTCAGTATTTCCTGCAATCCCAATTATTTGTGCACCTAAACAAATGCCTAATGTTGGAACATTATGTTCAATTAATTTTTTTGCAGTATCAATTGTGTCAGGGCATTTTTGTGGATCACCAGGACCACTACTCAATACAACACCTTTAGGATTATGAGACATAATTTTTTCAAAAGGAGTATCCCATGGGACTAGAATTGCCTTATAGCCAAGTTCACGTACATTTCTCAAAATTGCGTTTTTTGCACCAGTATCAACTACAACAACTGTTTTTTCATCATTACCAAATACTCGTTCTTCTTTTGTGGAGACCTCATCCATAAATTGTTCTGAATCATAATGTTTTGCAGATTCTAGTTGTTTTTTAATAGAATCAACATCAATCTCATTATCAGAAACAACTAATGCAGCCATCATCACTCCGCTAGTTCTCAGTTTTTTTGTCAATTCCCTAGTATCAATTCCAGAAATACCAGGCACTTTTTCATTATTCATCCATTCATCTAAAGTCATGAAAAGATTCCAATGGCTGGCAGTCAAGGATAATTCATGAACAACTAAACCACGAATTTGGATTTTGTTTGATTCAAAAAACTTTGGAATTCCATCTTCATCTTTGATAGAAGGATCTGGAACTCCATAATTTCCAACTAAAGGATAAGTTAAAGTGAGAATTTGGCCATTATATGATGGATCAGTTAGTGCTTCGGTATATCCAACCATTCCTGTATTGAAAACTATTTCACCAAAAACAGTTGTAGAATAACCAAATCCCTTTCCATCAAGAACAGTGCCATCATCAAAAATTAGTTTTCCAAACTTATTTGCATGGTTTGATTTCTTTGTAGTAATTGTGACCCTCGTAAAGTCCGAGTTATTGTGAATTTAAGTTTTGTGTGGAATTAAAAATGTAAAAAATGATCGCAACTTACGACTAGAGTGCTTGGAACTCTTCACTCCATTTGTGATAAGCACGAATCATTTCGGTAGAAACACTTGGTTTTCTTCTTTGCATTATGTTCTTGAAATCAGCAGTTGTTAGTTCTCTTGGTTGAACAGGTTCTTCTCCCTCAACCGGTTCATGATAATCAGGAGCATTGAAAATTTCATGTACAGTCTTTATCTGAGCTGCTTGACATACATCTTTGATATCACTTGCACTGTATCCATCAAAGAGTTTTGCTAATTCAGTGTTATTTACTCTGTAATTTTTATTTAATTTTTCAGTGTATTGTTCAAAAAGATTTTCTCTTGCAGCTTGTGTAGGCAAAGACACGTAAATCCTTTTTTGGAATCTTCTAAGAAATGGCCAATCAAGACTCCAAGGTTTGTTTGTTGCACCAATCACATACAACATCAAATCTTTTCCTTTTCCATTTACACCATCCATTTCAGTTAAGAATTGATTTTTAGTTCTAACTTCTCCACCAACCTCACTGTTTCTAGAACCCAAAAGAGAGTCAACTTCATCTACAAATAAAATAACAGGCTTACCTTCTTTCTCGGCATATTGTCTAGCCATTGAAAATAATTTTGAAACATTTTTTTCTGCTTCTCCTAACCACTTGCTCATCATAGAAGATGCGTCAACATTGATAAAATAACCATCCATCTCATTTGCAGTTGCGGCAGCTAGCATTGTTTTTCCAGTTCCAGGTGGGCCATACAGTAACATTCCTTTTGGCCATCCAAGAGGAAACAAATCAGGTCGCTTAGTAGGATATACAATAGATTCACGTAAAGCGCTTTTTGCATCATCTAGACCAATTACCTGATCCCATGTAACATCAGGTTTTTCTTTCATCACTAATTCTTCAAAATCATTTTCATTTTCTTGTCTCTGAACAGATTTTTTCTGATCTTCTTCAGAGGCTTTAGGATCAACTGCAGGCTCGACACCATGAGCCTGTTGTAATGCATTAATTCTTCCATGATAAGAGTTGCATCGTTCTTTGTAAATTTGATTTAGTTTACTGTTAGGGTATAATTGCAATAATTTCACCAGAGCATCAATTGCTTGTTGATAATGGGTAATTGCCATTCCACGAGCTCCTTGGGAGTCAAATTTGATAGCTTCAGAAGCATATTTGCTTGCTGTATTTTCTAATTCTTGTGGGGCTAAACTCATCCTAATTACCTACGCAGTATCCCTTTGAGAATTTTGTTGGTATCCTATAGTGTGAATCTCTGTAGCAAAATTGGTTAAATTAATTGCACTTGTTTCATGCTCATTATATTCAGGACCATCATGATATTTTTTTTTAAAATCAGATTTTTCAGATATATGCACATGCATATCTTTGACCTTGTTTATTGAATCCTCAGCTGAGATAATCAATTCAGATACCTCATCATCCAAATTATCTAATGAATTTGCAGTATCATTAATGATAGATGTGAAATGCTTGAGTATTGAACGCATTTCTTTTTTATCAGCATATTTACACATCATAAAATCTGCAATTCCAACAATTTTATCTAAATCTTGCAATTCTTCTAAAGATAGTTTATCAATTTTAGAATCATCTGAAGATTTTACCTCGGAGAGTTTTTTATCAATTTTAGAAGAGATTGATTTGATTCGCTCAACATCCTTTGAAAAATCTCGTTTAGTGTTTAACATATCAGGTATTGCATAATTTGAAAAAATCAAGATTAGGGTACTGCTTACTTAATTTAGAGTGGACCATCAATTTTACTTCATTAAGTAAATCAGCAGATTCATTATTTGAGCGACTAAAATCAAATCTGGCAGTAGTTAGAGCTGCTGAATCAAGCACAATACTGCCTAAATGAACAGATATTTCAGATAATTTTTGGCTGCACATAGGAACAACATCAAATAATTGAGCACTTACTGTTCTAATCATAGGTATTGAGGAAGGGAGAACCTCAGGAATATTTCCAAGATGAGAAATACGTTTCATGCGATTTTTGATTTCTAATAATACGTCTAAAGAAAAAAGTACAAGAAATTCCAATTTCAAGGAATCAACTTGGGATTTATCAGATTCATCAAAATCAAATCTAAAATCTTGGTTTGTCTCTTTTAATTCAGATTGTCTACCATTAAGAATTTCAATCATTTCATCTAATAGATTAACAGAGTATTCTAATCTTGGAACAAGGGTCACAGTATGAGAGATATTTTTAATTTCTAATGGATTTTCATCATATTTTACCAACATACCAATTGCAATTCTAAATTTTGTATTTCAGGACGGTGTATCAAATAATTTAGTAACCATAGTTACACCCATCTACAGATACATTTTTGATTTTTTTTGAGTATTTGTGTAAAGGAATTTAGCTCTCAATTTTACCTAATAACAAATCAATGGAATTCATGGTAAATGAGCAAGTTTTGACGGTAAGTCTTGAAGAATTTGGTTTGAGCAAGTATGAAGCTCAGGCATATGTTGCCTTAATTGCAAAAGGAACAATATCTGCAAGTGAATTGGCATATTATTCAGAGATACCAAGGACAAAAATTTATCCAACATTACTAAAATTAGAGAATAAAAAATTAGTCATTATTTCAAAGAGTAAACCCATTATGTGTACAGCAATTGCTCCCGAAGATGCATTTGATGGGATTATTCATGAGCAAATTAACAAAGTAAATGCAATGAACACTTTGATTTCCAATTTAAAAAAAGCAAGTGAGGAAAGTAGAAAATCAAGAGGTTCAGAAGAAAAAAGGTATTTTCACCTTAGTGCAAATAATGTACTAACACAGCTTCAAACAATGATTGAGGGTTCAAAGACATCAATCAAAATAATGACTGATCAGTGGGGATTTGGATTGTTATCTGAATGTAAAGAACAATTATTGTCAGTTTTAAGAAGGAATTTGGATGTAAAAATACTAGTTTCGCCAAATCAAATTTGTTCAGAATCATATAGAGTAATTCCAGATGGAGTAGAAATTAGGGCATCAGAGATTACACAAAACAGTTTCATCTTTGATGAAACAGAATTACTTATGATAAATAACGATAATGGAAAAGGTGCAATTTTTTCATCGACAGACATCTTAGCGGGAAATCAGGAAAAAATATTTTCAAATATTTGGAAAAATGCAATTAAAACTAAAGCTCTTGCAGACATGACAAAAACAGAAGCTCAGGAAATTTACAAAATTATCAAAACAGTAAATGATTCAGGATTGATGTATATGTTAAATTCTTCAATGATATCAAAAAAACCAGAAGCAGACATGTTCAAATTATTAGAAAAGAACGGGATTTCACTAAAAACAAAATCTCTAGACGACATAATTGAGATAATGGACGCAGTAATGCAAATAACATGTTCAGGACATGTAAATTTTGAAGCAAATACAAAAAACATCACAATTGAGTCGAAACTTAACAGTGGACATTCATTGCCATGGGTTTCTGTTTTAGACGGTTGCCTTCAAAAACAAGGATACAAAACCAGAACAGTGTATCAGAACAATTCAAACAAAGGAGAGAAAGTCCATATCAAAATTAGTAAAAACTAGATCAGGCAAGTAAGTTACTTATCAGAATTTGAGAGGTGAGATTTTTTTTGGATTTCCTTGTATGCGATATAAGAGAGGAAGTCAGAGGTGTTTTGAAAAGGAGTGTTTCCTTTAAGATTTTTTTCAATAAATGCAGAGATTTTTTTGGCTAATTTTTCAGTCTCATTCATTTTGATATTCCTTTTCAAGCAAATCAATTGTTTCAGGAGTAAATTTTTTGAAATATTTTGTAAGTTCCTTTTCATCTAATTCTTCGTCATGAAAAAGCATAATCTATTTGAAGTAACAGAGAAGATACACATTACAATAGTAGCGAAAAAACTTGTACAAAATACTCAAAAGTTCAGAGTTTTAAAAATCGAGATTATTCAGGCACAGCAAACCAATATTTTTTGAACTATTTGTAGCATCACCAATAAATAATTCTCAAAAAATGAAACGATATGCAAATAATTTCAATAAATTATATTTTAGAATCTATGAACAATGAAAAAAATTATTTTGGAGACATATGGAAAACATGTCTCAATAATAAAAAAAGATTCAACAGATCCAAATTAAGAGAAATTTTGAAAAAAATGGAAATACTAGGCCATATTGAAAAACATGGATACAAAGATGAAGCATTTTACGTTAAACATTACCATTACTCTGTTGAAGAAAACATAGGTTTTATCAATAATATAATTTTCACATATGAATCAAAAATAAAATCAATGGTTAGAAAACTAGAAAATAAAAAAATATTTTCATATATCTCAAAAGATCTCAATTCCCACAAAATAAACAAAGCAACAAAAGAGGATTATGAATTATTAATTGTCACAGTTACAAGTATGTTTGAGTTAGCATCTTCAATTCTTTGGACAAAAGAGAATAGTGATGATGAGGAATTAAAAAAAGAATTAAAAAAATGCTTTAAACAGATTAGTGAGTTCATGGATGAAACAAGTCAAATGTTGCTCGAAGGAAGAAAAACTAATGAACGAGTAATTTTACAAAGAGAAATTACGAATAAGATTCCAAAAACAGGACATCTTACGGTTTAATGACTAAGTAAAAATAAGTGAAAAATTAAAATCAGTCAAAATTTTCCACATACTTATGATTGAGGAAAAATTAGAATCATTAGGAGTTAGACTTCCAAATCCACCAATACCTGCAGGATCTTATGTACCAGCCATAAAAACAGGCAATTTGTTGTTTATTTCAGGACAAATTCCAATGGAAGAAGGAAAAGTGGTTTTCACAGGAAAAGTATCTGATGATAATTTAGAAACAGCCCAAAAATCAGCAAGAATGTGTGCAATTAACATTTTAGCTCAGATAAAAAGAGAGTTAGGTAGTTTAGATAAAGTAACAAAGATTGTAAAACTATCAGGATTTGTAAATTCAATGCCAGAATTTGTACAACATCCCAAAGTCATCAACCCAGCATCAGATTTGTTTTTTGAAATATTTGAAGAGAAAGGAAAACATGCAAGAGTTGCAGTGGGTGTTGCATGTTTGCCTTTGAATTCAATGACTGAAATTGATGCAATAATAGAATTTTCAGATTAATTAATTTGAAAGTTATCTCAAATAGATTTTTCATTTTTAACACCCAGATAAATCAAAAAATCAGAAAAAGAAAATCAGATAAGAAAACTCAAGGTTAAGAATATTGCTACAAATAAAGAGAAATAATTCATATACTCTCAAGATTTAGAAAGAAGATGCTAAAGATTTCATTGTTTATGATATTAGGTGTATCCATGTTTTCAACAGCAGTATTTGCAGAACCAACTTTAGAATTAGATGTGTCATCACAAGAAATCAAAGCACTAGATTCAATATGGATTTCAGGAAAAATCACTGAAGTATCCCAATTCAAACCAGTTAAACTAAAAATAATTGGTCCAGATGGGGCACTAGTTTTTGCACCACAATTAGCAATAAAAGATAATGGTGAATTTAAAAAATTACTTAATCCACCCATCCCAAGTTTCAAAGAAGGAACATATTTGGTGACTGCAAGTCATGAAGATTCAGAAATTACAGCATCAACACAATTTACTGTTACATCACAAGCAATTCCAAGAAATCCAGATGCAGTCATAATTAAAGAAAACCCAACAATAGTAAAGGAATTGCCAAAAACCACCAGCGGGATTACAATGTCAGCAGATGCAATCAATGGTTCAGATATCATTACAATTAACGGGAATACAAGTTATCGAGGAACAGATATCACATTAATTGTAAATTCACCTGCTGGAAATTTGGTGACAATTGCACAAGTAACGCCTGGAATTAATGGAGATTTTGAAATTGAAATTAAAGTAGGAGGTCCATTGTGGAAAGAAGATGGAATGTATACAATTACTGCAAATCAAGGTACAGCATCAGAACATAAGCAATCAATCAAAGTAGAGATAAAAGAAGGCGTAGTTGTACCAGAATTTGGAGTTATTACATCTTTGGTGTTGGCAATATCAATTATCTTAATAATTGTGGTTTCTGCAAAATCAAAGTTAGCAATTTTACCTAAATATTAATTCCAGAAAATAAATAACTACATCATGTTTAATTTGGATGAGATTCAATCGGAAAAATACATCTCACTTGAAACTTATAGAAAAAACGGAGAGTCAGTACGAACTCCAGTTTGGTTTGTAATCAAAGAAGGTGTGGTATATGTTGTTACAAGATACCAAACAGGTAAAGTCAAACGTCTCAAAAATAATCTGAAAGTAAAACTAGCTACATGTACTATCAGAGGCAAAATCACAGGAGAATGGATTTCAGGCACTGCTAAAATTTTAACTAATGCAGAGATAAATGAGGCAGTAAAAATGAGAGATAAAAAATACGGATTCATGGCAAAAATGGCAAAATTTCTTAGTAAAAACAAGGGGGAATTTTTTGCATTTACAATTAAAATAGATTAAGTTATTTTTTATTTCTTAAGCGAGACAAAAAATTCTCAAATACATAAAAATTATTTTATTTTTTTATTTAATTCTGTAATGAATTTTTTTATTTTTGGTTTTGGAACAACTGCTCCACATGCTTTATCATGACCTCCTCCAGAACCACCAAGACTAGTTGCCAAAAGATTAACAATTTTTCCAAGATGAACTTGGCAATTCTTTGAACCCCTAACAGATACAGCATAAATGCCATGATCAACTCGTTCTTTGTATGCTACACCCACATCTTTTCCAGACAAGCCCATGACAAAATTGACAGCACCGCTTGCACCAGCATCTAAAATCTCCATATAACCAAGATTTTTCATAGTTTTCATACCTTTCTTTACTTTTGCAATCATTTGAGACAATTTTTCTACTTGAATCTGAGCAAATTCAAAAGTATTTGGAATTTCATGAGGGAATTTTGATTCAGCCAATTCCTCAACCAAATACAGCAAATAGTCAGGTTCTTTTTGATGACCGACAATATTGTAAGTCATCACAGTTGCGCTAATCAAAGCAAATTGTCTATCATAGATTTGTAATAATTTAGAACCAATAGGTCTGTCTTCCATATAATCAGTAATTGCAGCACAAGTTGCAACAAAAGATGCATGATCATTTAGTTTTGATTTGTAAGCACTGTAAACTTGGACAGTAGTACATTCATTGATATCATGAATTACTTTGACTTTAATTTTTTCCAATTCTTTTACAACAACAGGATCAATATCATGATGATCAATGTAGGTTATTGAAACTTTATTTTTCCTTAATGTTTTCATTATGTCAATAAATTCATCTTGTGTTTTTTTGCTTAATCCCAAATCACAAATGAATAAGGATTTTAGTTTGTCATCCAATACGACTTGGTTTAATGCCTCCATTTGTCCAGGATAATCAACTAGTATTGCATCACCTCCAAAAGCTTGACGGATAAGTGCAGCAGAACTAATACCATCACAATCCTCTTTATGAGAAATACAAATAACTTTAGTTCGTTTAGATTTAGAAGTTGTTTTCTTGGTAACTTTTTTGGCTGCTGTTTTCTTGGTAACTTTTTTGGCTGCTGTTTTCTTGGTAACTTTTTTGGCTGCT
>NZ_JAILWA010000018.1 GCF_025699255.1 Nitrosopumilus sp.
GCTAAAGAAGCACCAAAGAAAGAAGAACCAGCTAAAGAAGCACCAAAGAAAGAAGCACCAAAGAAAGAAGCACCAAAGAAAGAAGCACCAAAGAAAGAAGCATCAAAGAAAGAAGAACCAGCTAAAGAAGCACCAAAGAAAGAAGAACCAGCTAAAGAAGCACCAAAGAAAGATTAATTTTTCTCAAAAAATTTTATTTTTTAAAAATCTGTTTATTCTAATTGATACAAATCTAGTTCACAATCGATACTACAATCAGGTGTTTTCCAATCCAGTGTATTTTCTTGAGGAATCATTCCTAATGGATCATAATTATCGAACTTTGTCATACCTTGAATTGATGATAACATAACAACTTTAGAATCTTCTACATTTGAAGTCATATCGATTTGAGAATTACTTTCACTGACAATCCCTGCTGTAAGATTTGTAATTGCATTGATAACTCCTACTGGAATATTGCTTCCTCCTACCACATACAACATTGAACGTTTTATAGAATTTGGTGGGGCATTACCATATAACATTTTTAGTGAATCTCTAAGAGAGTCTTCCATGTTCTGTCCATCTTTGCTTGTTGATAGAATGTTTGTTTGAGAAGCAATTTCAGATGCTTCAAGTGATTTTATTACGTGCATTACTGCAGAATTTGCAATACTATAACATGCTTTAGGACTCAAATCTGGGTTACTTTCTAACATTGAATCATTATCAAGAACTATTGTACATTCTGAATTCTCTCTAACTCGTTTTAGAGAAACTCCTGAATTGAAAATTCTGTCTTTTTCATATTTGAAAGGCATAATTGCAAAGGAGATTAGGCTTGCATCTTCCTCTTTGCATATTTCTGATACAACAGGTGCCATGGCTGAGCCTGCTTTACCTGCTAAATTACTCATCAAGATAACTGTAGAATAACCTGAAATTTTTGATTTAATCTCGTCTGCAACATTGTAAGTTGAGCCTCTGATTAATTGAACAGATGGATTAACAACAGAACCTGTTGTTACATGTATGGATGAACCCTCTGTAGGAAAATCCTTTTTGTCATTACTAATAACAAGGCAATCTGAGTTTAGTGTATTTTTTGCATCATTTGCCAATTTTGAGCCTACGCCTCCTAGGCCTATGACTAAAACTGGTTCTTTTACTTGGAAACTCATTTCTGATTCTATTTCCTGATTTAGATAAAAAACCTTCTTACGTTTTTTTAATCAAATTTTAGATCGAAAAAAATTAGCTTGCGATCTTACCAACCAGCCTTTTTACAGTTGCATCTGTGATTTCAACTATATGTGATTGTCCTAATTCAACATCTTCATCAACAGCTATAGGCTTGTAGGCAAAGTTTCTACCCTTAATCCCTTCTTCTGTCATCTCATCAAATAGAACTTTTCCTTTCCAACCGATCCATTTTTGGTTACTCTCCATTGATAGTTTGTTGATCTGCTCAAAAATTATCTTTGTTCTTCTTTTCATTTCTGATGCATCAATTTGTTCTAATTCTGCAGCATCTGTTCCTGGTCTAGCACTGTATTTTGATAAATTTACTACATCTGGCTTTGTTTCATCTAGTAATTTCACAGTTTTTTGAAATTCTTCTTCTGTTTCAGTAGGAAATCCAACTATGATATCTGTGGATATGGTAAAGTCTCTAAATCTTTCTTTCATTTTCTTAGAAATTTCTCTGAAAGTTCCTTCAGTATGTCCACGTTTCATATCGTGAAGTACTTGATCACTTCCACTCTGTACTGGAATATGTAAAAATTTGAAGACTTTGTCATTATCATAAGAATCGATTAATTTTTCTTTAATTCTTGGCATATACATTGGGTTCATCATTCCAACTCTTATCATGAAATCTTCTGGAATTTCTGATACGGTATTGATTAGAGTTGGCAGATCTGTTCCTATATCAAATCCATAACATCCATTATCTGTCGATGTTAACCATACTTCTTTACATCCTTCGTTAATTTCCGTTTCAACTTGTCTTACGATATCTCCTAATCTGTAACTAGATAGATCTCCTTTAGATAATTTTGTTTGGCAAAAGGTACATTCACTCATACATCCACTTGCAATCTCTACAATCCCTACTGTGGGATTAAGTCTGACTTTGGGAAGTCCCACTTTTGACAAATCTGAATCTTCTAATGCAATTTGTTTTTGACCTCCTAATGTTGAATTAATTACTTGTAGTGTTTTTCCTAATGAATTTGGTCCAAGCATACTAGCATTTTCTGAAAATTTTTCAACTGTTTCTTTTTCTGCTTTTGGAAGACATCCTGCTACAATAAGCGGTTTTGATTTTAATGAATTAATTCTATACATCATTTTGTTTGCAGTGGAATCTTTGACTGAACATGTAACTACTATGTTAAGATCCGATTCTGAAGAATTATCTGCTAATGTATGCCCTCCATTTAGAATTAATCCTGAAATCATTTCAGAATCTGCAAAACTAGCAGAGCATCCATATGCTTCTACGAAAATTTTTGCCATAATTTATCCAAATAGAGAATCAATCTCTTTGTTGCTCATTAATTTCTTTGAAACAACAAGTTCTCTGATAGTTTTCCCTGTTTTTAGAGACTCTTTGAATAATTCAGCTGATTTTAGATATCCTATTTTTGGAGTTAACAATGTTACAATCACAGGACTATTTTCAATATCTTGACGTAATTTGTCTTTGTTAGCTGTTAGTCCATCGATTAGGTTTGCAGAAAATATTGGCAAGAAATTTTTTAGCATGTCTGTTGATTCTAACATGCACTTTAGCATTCCTGGTAACATCACATTTAGCTCAAACTGACCTCCTTGTGCAGCATAAGAAACTGCAGTGTCATTTCCAATTATGTTGAAGCAAACCATGTTCATGCATTCTGCTAAAGATGGATTTACTTTTCCAGGCATAATTGATGAACCTGCATGAACTGCAGGGATTCCCAATTCTGCCAATCCTGCGATAGGGCCTGATGCCATCAGTCTGATATCATTAGCGATTTTTCCTATTTCAAGTGCTAAATTTCTTAATGCACTTGATAAATTAGCAACTGCAAATTTACTTTGTAAACTGTGTTGCATATCTTTTTCTGGCTTTAATGATAATTTTGAAATTTTTCCTAATTCTGTTATTGCAATTTTCCTGTATCCTTTTGGCGTGTTGGCTCCTGTCCCAACAGCTGTTCCTCCTAATGCGACATATTGCAATTCTTTTTGTGCATCAATGATTTCTTTTCTTGCTTTGGAAATTGATGTTACATATGCATCAAACTCACTTCCTAATGTTACAGGTAATGCATCCATGAGATGTGTTCTTCCAATTTTTTTAAATGATGAAAATTGTTTTGCTTTTTTTGATAATGATTTAATCAAAATATCTATGGCAGGAATTGTATCTTTAAGATTCATAAGAATTGCAACATGCATAGCTGTTGGATATGTATCATTACTTGATTGTGACATGTTGACATGATCATTTGGATGTAAGAACTCATACTGTCCTTTCTTTTTATGGAGAACTTCTAATGCTACATTTGATATGACTTCATTAGAATTCATATTAAATGCAGTTCCTGCTCCTGAATTTATCATATCTACCACAAATTGATCTACAAATTTTCCAGCAAGTATTTTATCACATGCTGTAACAATTGCTTTTCCTCTTTTTGCATCAATTGCTTTGGTCTTCATATTTGCGATTGCTGCAGATCGTTTAATCATTACAAATGACTTGATCAAATTCTCATGACTTTTGTTTCCTGTTACATGGTATTGGTTGATTGCTCTTCCTGTAAATGCCCCATAATATGCGTCAGCTGGGATTTTGACTTTTCCAAGTGAATCTTGATCTAATCTAAATTTCATGTTGACTTTACTGAATTTCACCCATTATTCATTCTTTTTCAGATATTTTCAAAAATTCTTGTGCCAGTAATGGGAATTATTATATAGGATTTGTAAGGTCGTTGCTTTATGAATAAGCGTGTTAGTATGCTCTTCACAATTGCAGCAGTAGCTGTAATGGGAGCAACCTTATTCGGAAGCACATACACACAAACCCAGATTGCTGGACAATCACTAGATATCAACAAAATGGATGTCGATGTAATTGAACAAATCCATCAAATGGGCGGTTTACAGCTTGTAATGCCTCAAGCATTCGCAGAAACTGATTGTGGTGCATTATCACAAACTGGACGCAACGTAGTTGAGTTCAATTTGACTGGTGAAAGTGTTACTCTTCCAATCATGGGAGGAAAAACTTACAACGCCATGACTTTTAGCGGAATGGTCCCAGGACCAACACTAAGAGTTACACAAGGTGATGTTGTAAAAATGACACTTACAATCCCATCAGATGAAGTTACTGGACACGGTAACGACATGCATGCATCACAAATGTCAGCAGGAAACTTTGAATCAGTTAATCCTGGTGAAACAAGTCAGTACTGTTACATCGCTGAATCAGCTGGTGTCTTCAAATACCATTGTTCTGGTGTCAAACTAATTGGTATGGACCAACACGTTCTTTCCGGCATGTACGGAATTGCAATCGTTGATCCTGTCAATGGATACAAGAAACTAATGGTTGAGAAAACAAAAGTCTCAGCAGGCGGTGATGTTTCATTAGATAGAAAATTCTATGATGCAGATGCATTAGAGTTCCAACTCCAATACAACCAATTGTATCTAACACCTGAAGGTAACTATGATGCCGCAGCAATGTTCAAACATCATAATACTGCAACAGTTGTTAACGGAATGCAATTTGGTTATGTACCAAACATGGCTCATAACTTACTCGTCAAAGGCGATGTAAACAAGAACATCTTTGTTGCACAACCATGGAATGGACTTGAACACAAGCAATACCAATCACAACTCTTGTTTGTTGAAAATGATCAACACGTGAGACTCTTTGTTGAAAACCATGGTAACGAACCACTATTCTTCCACATTGTTGGAGAAATTTTGGACAGAGTTACTCAAGGTAACAGAGTACAATCCGCAGCAACTGAAACATGGTTACTCGGAGGTTCACAAAACATGATTGTTGACTTGGTCTTTGATGAACCAGGTGCATATGCAGCAGTAAACCATGATTATGCAGCAATTTACACTGGCGCAGCTACAGTATTTGTAGCAGGTGACCCATTCGGCTTGAACCCAGTTCTAGTTGAGAAAGGAGTTATCCCAGCACCAGTAGCATCTTATGCATACGCTTTAGGCAATCCAAGTGATGCTGTCCCACCAATGGGAGCAAACAGTATTGCACATCCTGCCCAAAACATTCACGGTTTATACACTGATGAAGTAGCTTCTGAAATGCAAGCAAGTGGCGATTATGTCGCATTATGGGAAGTAATTCCTGTAGTAGCAGAAATGTTAACTTCTTGATCTTTTAACATCTTTTTTTCTTTTTATTTTCTTAATGAATTATATTCCGTTGTTCACTTTCTTTTGCTATGGGATTTGATGATTCAGTACTCATTTGTGATGAAGTTGATCCTATACTGAATAAAATTTTGATAGACAATGGGCTAAAGGTCTCTTATGAACCTGAAATCACCAAAGAACAAATTCTCGAAAAAATTTCTACTTTTAACATTGTAATTGTAAGAAGCAGAACTACAATCACAAAAGAAATGATTGAAAAGGCTGACAATTGTAAAATTATTGCCCGTGTTGGAGTTGGTTTAGATAATGTTGATCAAGAAGCAGCAAAAGCAAAAGACATTCGTGTCATTAATGCTGTTGAAGGAGCAATGAATGCTGTATCTGAATTAGTTCTTGGCTTGATGTTATCTCTTGCAAGACAAACTGCTAGAGGTGATAGAGCGATTAGAAATGATCAATGGCTCAAAAAGGAACTGAAAGGGACAGAACTTCGTGGAAAATATCTTGGAATTATTGGTTTAGGAAATATTGGAAAAAGATTGGGAAGACTTGCACGTGCATTAAACATGAATATTATTGGATACGATGTAGTTCCAATTGATGAAGAGTTCTCAAAAGAAGTTGGTCTGATGAAAGCTGATTTGAATACTTTGTTACAAAGCTCTGATTATATCTCAATACACGTTCCTCTTTTAGATTCTACATACCATCTCCTTGATGAAGAAAAAATGTCTACAATGAAAAAGACTGCTAAAATCATCAATACTTCAAGAGGGGGTGTTGTTGATGAAGATGCACTTTACAATGCACTAAAGAATGGAACTTTGGGTGGTGCTGCATTAGATGTGTTTGAAAAAGAACCTGCAATTGGAACCAAACTCGCAGAACTTGATAATGTAATTTTGACTCCTCATATTGGTGCACAAACTAAAGAGGCTCAATCTTTAGCGGCAAATGTAATTGCTGAAAAGATTATTCAGATTCTTCGTGGCGTAATCTAGAAACATTTCTGCCTGAACTTTAAAAATAAGCAAAAAAGCTTGACTTTTACGTGATTTATTATCGTCTCTTCATTTTTAACGTCAATTTGGAGGTCAAAATATACACATGAACAATTTTGCAGTAAAGGAACTATATTCGGAAAAACACACCCGATTCCCTAGTGTTAATTCTTTATTGAAAATTTCTTTAGGTCTTATTTTGTTTACTATAATTTCAACTGCATTGGTATATGCTGAAACAATGTCTGTCGATGTTGATGGTGTTTCCTATGATGTTGAATATTCAACATCTGCAATGAATATTGTAGGAATTGAACCTGACACTGAATCCATTTCTTTGATATTGACTGTAGAAGTTCCTGATTCTGTAGGAACATTAGATATTACCTTTGATAGATCCTTCTTTGATTCTTCTTATGGTGGTTTAGATGATGAGTTTTTAGTTTTAATAGATGCTGATTTTGCAAATTTTTCAGAAACTTCTACAACAACCAATAGTCGAACATTGAGTATTGAAGCTCCATCTGGAACTGAAGAGATTGAAATTATCGGTTCTGTATTTGGACAATCTGTAGAGGAAACCCCAGAAGAAACACCTGTAGAGGAAACCCCAGAAGAAACACCTGTAGA
>NZ_JAILWA010000019.1 GCF_025699255.1 Nitrosopumilus sp.
GGTGTTTCTTCTGGGGTTTCCTCTACAGGTGTTTCTTCTGGGGTTTCCTCTACAGATTGTCCAAATACAGAACCGATAATTTCAATCTCTTCAGTTCCAGATGGAGCTTCAATACTCAATGTTCGACTATTGGTTGTTGTAGAAGTTTCTGAAAAATTTGCAAAATCAGCATCTATTAAAACTAAAAACTCATCATCTAAACCACCATAAGAAGAATCAAAGAAGGATCTATCAAAGGTAATATCTAATGTTCCTACAGAATCAGGAACTTCTACAGTCAATATCAAAGAAATGGATTCAGTGTCAGGTTCAATTCCTACAATATTCATTGCAGATGTTGAATATTCAACATCATAGGAAACACCATCAACATCGACAGACATTGTTTCAGCATATACCAATGCAGTTGAAATTATAGTAAACAAAATAAGACCTAAAGAAATTTTCAATAAAGAATTAACACTAGGGAATCGGGTGTGTTTTTCCGAATATAGTTCCTTTACTGCAAAATTGTTCATGTGTATATTTTGACCTCCAAATTGACGTTAAAAATGAAGAGACGATAATAAATCACGTAAAAGTCAAGCTTTTTTGCTTATTTTTAAAGTTCAGGCAGAAATGTTTCTAGATTACGCCACGAAGAATCTGAATAATCTTTTCAGCAATTACATTTGCCGCTAAAGATTGAGCCTCTTTAGTTTGTGCACCAATATGAGGAGTCAAAATTACATTATCAAGTTCTGCGAGTTTGGTTCCAATTGCAGGTTCTTTTTCAAACACATCTAATGCAGCACCACCCAAAGTTCCATTCTTTAGTGCATTGTAAAGTGCATCTTCATCAACAACACCCCCTCTTGAAGTATTGATGATTTTAGCAGTCTTTTTCATTGTAGACATTTTTTCTTCATCAAGGAGATGGTATGTAGAATCTAAAAGAGGAACGTGTATTGAGATATAATCAGAGCTTTGTAACAAAGTATTCAAATCAGCTTTCATCAGACCAACTTCTTTTGAGAACTCTTCATCAATTGGAACTACATCGTATCCAATAATATTCATGTTTAATGCACGTGCAAGTCTTCCCAATCTTTTTCCAATATTTCCTAAACCAATAATTCCAAGATATTTTCCACGAAGTTCTGTCCCTTTCAGTTCCTTTTTGAGCCATTGATCATTTCTAATCGCTCTATCACCTCTAGCAGTTTGTCTTGCAAGAGATAACATCAAGCCAAGAACTAATTCAGATACAGCATTCATTGCTCCTTCAACAGCATTAATGACACGAATGTCTTTTGCTTTTGCTGCTTCTTGATCAACATTATCTAAACCAACTCCAACACGGGCAATAATTTTACAATTGTCAGCCTTTTCAATCATTTCTTTTGTGATTGTAGTTCTGCTTCTTACAATTACAATGTTAAAAGTAGAAATTTTTTCGAGAATTTGTTCTTTGGTGATTTCAGGTTCATAAGAGACCTTTAGCCCATTGTCTATCAAAATTTTATTCAGTATAGGATCAACTTCATCACAAATGAGTACTGAATCATCAAATCCCATAGCAAAAGAAAGTGAACAACGGAATATAATTCATTAAGAAAATAAAAAGAAAAAAAGATGTTAAAAGATCAAGAAGTTAACATTTCTGCTACTACAGGAATTACTTCCCATAATGCGACATAATCGCCACTTGCTTGCATTTCAGAAGCTACTTCATCAGTGTATAAACCGTGAATGTTTTGGGCAGGATGTGCAATACTGTTTGCTCCCATTGGTGGGACAGCATCACTTGGATTGCCTAAAGCGTATGCATAAGATGCTACTGGTGCTGGGATAACTCCTTTCTCAACTAGAACTGGGTTCAAGCCGAATGGGTCACCTGCTACAAATACTGTAGCTGCGCCAGTGTAAATTGCTGCATAATCATGGTTTACTGCTGCATATGCACCTGGTTCATCAAAGACCAAGTCAACAATCATGTTTTGTGAACCTCCGAGTAACCATGTTTCAGTTGCTGCGGATTGTACTCTGTTACCTTGAGTAACTCTGTCCAAAATTTCTCCAACAATGTGGAAGAATAGTGGTTCGTTACCATGGTTTTCAACAAAGAGTCTCACGTGTTGATCATTTTCAACAAACAAGAGTTGTGATTGGTATTGCTTGTGTTCAAGTCCATTCCATGGTTGTGCAACAAAGATGTTCTTGTTTACATCGCCTTTGACGAGTAAGTTATGAGCCATGTTTGGTACATAACCAAATTGCATTCCGTTAACAACTGTTGCAGTATTATGATGTTTGAACATTGCTGCGGCATCATAGTTACCTTCAGGTGTTAGATACAATTGGTTGTATTGGAGTTGGAACTCTAATGCATCTGCATCATAGAATTTTCTATCTAATGAAACATCACCGCCTGCTGAGACTTTTGTTTTCTCAACCATTAGTTTCTTGTATCCATTGACAGGATCAACGATTGCAATTCCGTACATGCCGGAAAGAACGTGTTGGTCCATACCAATTAGTTTGACACCAGAACAATGGTATTTGAAGACACCAGCTGATTCAGCGATGTAACAGTACTGACTTGTTTCACCAGGATTAACTGATTCAAAGTTTCCTGCTGACATTTGTGATGCATGCATGTCGTTACCGTGTCCAGTAACTTCATCTGATGGGATTGTAAGTGTCATTTTTACAACATCACCTTGTGTAACTCTTAGTGTTGGTCCTGGGACCATTCCGCTAAAAGTCATGGCGTTGTAAGTTTTTCCTCCCATGATTGGAAGAGTAACACTTTCACCAGTCAAATTGAACTCAACTACGTTGCGTCCAGTTTGTGATAATGCACCACAATCAGTTTCTGCGAATGCTTGAGGCATTACAAGCTGTAAACCGCCCATTTGATGGATTTGTTCAATTACATCGACATCCATTTTGTTGATATCTAGTGATTGTCCAGCAATCTGGGTTTGTGTGTATGTGCTTCCGAATAAGGTTGCTCCCATTACAGCTACTGCTGCAATTGTGAAGAGCATACTAACACGCTTATTCATAAAGCAACGACCTTACAAATCCTATATAATAATTCCCATTACTGGCACAAGAATTTTTGAAAATATCTGAAAAAGAATGAATAATGGGTGAAATTCAGTAAAGTCAACATGAAATTTAGATTAGATCAAGATTCACTTGGAAAAGTCAAAATCCCAGCTGACGCATATTATGGGGCATTTACAGGAAGAGCAATCAACCAATACCATGTAACAGGAAACAAAAGTCATGAGAATTTGATCAAGTCATTTGTAATGATTAAACGATCTGCAGCAATCGCAAATATGAAGACCAAAGCAATTGATGCAAAAAGAGGAAAAGCAATTGTTACAGCATGTGATAAAATACTTGCTGGAAAATTTGTAGATCAATTTGTGGTAGATATGATAAATTCAGGAGCAGGAACTGCATTTAATATGAATTCTAATGAAGTCATATCAAATGTAGCATTAGAAGTTCTCCATAAAAAGAAAGGACAGTATGAGTTCTTACATCCAAATGATCATGTCAACATGTCACAATCAAGTAATGATACATATCCAACAGCTATGCATGTTGCAATTCTTATGAATCTTAAAGATACAATTCCTGCCATAGATATTTTGATTAAATCATTATCAAAAAAAGCAAAACAATTTTCATCATTTAAAAAAATTGGAAGAACACATCTCATGGATGCATTACCTGTAACATTAGGAAGTGAGTTTGATGCATATGTAACATCAATTTCCAAAGCAAGAAAAGAAATCATTGATGCACAAAAAGAATTGCAATATGTCGCATTAGGAGGAACAGCTGTTGGGACAGGAGCCAACACGCCAAAAGGATACAGGAAAATTGCAATAACAGAATTAGGAAAAATTTCAAAATTATCATTAAAGCCAGAAAAAGATATGCAACACAGTTTACAAAGTAAATTTGCAGTTGCTAATTTATCAAGTGCATTAAGAAATTTAGCACTTGAAATAGGAAAAATCGCTAATGATATCAGACTGATGGCATCAGGCCCTATCGCAGGATTGGCAGAATTGGGAATCCCTGCAGTTCATGCAGGTTCATCAATTATGCCTGGAAAAGTAAATCCATCTTTAGCAGAATGCATGAACATGGTTTGCTTCAACATAATTGGAAATGACACTGCAGTTTCTTATGCTGCACAAGGAGGTCAGTTTGAGCTAAATGTGATGTTACCAGGAATGCTAAAGTGCATGTTAGAATCAACAGACATGCTAAAAAATTTCTTGCCAATATTTTCTGCAAACCTAATCGATGGACTAACAGCTAACAAAGACAAATTACGTCAAGATATTGAAAATAGTCCTGTGATTGTAACATTGTTAACTCCAAAAATAGGATATCTAAAATCAGCTGAATTATTCAAAGAGTCTCTAAAAACAGGGAAAACTATCAGAGAACTTGTTGTTTCAAAGAAATTAATGAGCAACAAAGAGATTGATTCTCTATTTGGATAAATTATGGCAAAAATTTTCGTAGAAGCATATGGATGCTCTGCTAGTTTTGCAGATTCTGAAATGATTTCAGGATTAATTCTAAATGGAGGGCATACATTAGCAGATAATTCTTCAGAATCGGATCTTAACATAGTAGTTACATGTTCAGTCAAAGATTCCACTGCAAACAAAATGATGTATAGAATTAATTCATTAAAATCAAAACCGCTTATTGTAGCAGGATGTCTTCCAAAAGCAGAAAAAGAAACAGTTGAAAAATTTTCAGAAAATGCTAGTATGCTTGGACCAAATTCATTAGGAAAAACACTACAAGTAATTAATTCAACATTAGGAGGTCAAAAACAAATTGCATTAGAAGATTCAGATTTGTCAAAAGTGGGACTTCCCAAAGTCAGACTTAATCCCACAGTAGGGATTGTAGAGATTGCAAGTGGATGTATGAGTGAATGTACCTTTTGCCAAACAAAATTATCTAAAGGAGATCTATCTAGTTACAGATTAGGAGATATCGTAAGACAAGTTGAAACGGAAATTAACGAAGGATGTAAAGAAGTATGGTTAACATCGACAGATAATGGATGTTATGGATTTGATATAGGAACAGATCTGCCAACTCTAATCAATACCGTATCAGAAATTCCAGAAGATTTCATGATAAGAGTTGGAATGATGAACCCAATGTATATGCCAAGAATTAAAGAAAAATTAATCGATTCTTATGATAATGACAAAGTCTTCAAATTTTTACATATTCCAGTACAGAGTGGAAGTGATCAAGTACTTCACGATATGAAACGTGGACATACTGAAGGAACTTTCAGAGAAATTTCTAAGAAAATGAAAGAAAGATTTAGAGACTTTACCATATCCACAGATATCATAGTTGGATTTCCTACTGAAACAGAAGAAGAATTTCAAAAAACTGTGAAATTACTAGATGAAACAAAGCCAGATGTAGTAAATTTATCAAAATACAGTGCTAGACCAGGAACAGATGCTGCAGAATTAGAACAAATTGATGCATCAGAAATGAAAAGAAGAACAAAGATAATTTTTGAGCAGATCAACAAACTATCAATGGAGAGTAACCAAAAATGGATCGGTTGGAAAGGAAAAGTTCTATTTGATGAGATGACAGAAGAAGGGATTAAGGGTAGAAACTTTGCCTACAAGCCTATAGCTGTTGATGAAGATGTTGAATTAGGACAATCACATATAGTTGAAATCACAGATGCAACTGTAAAAAGGCTGGTTGGTAAGATCGCAAGCTAATTTTTTTCGATCTAAAATTTGATTAAAAAAACGTAAGAAGGTTTTTTATCTAAATCAGGAAATAGAATCAGAAATGAGTTTCCAAGTAAAAGAACCAGTTTTAGTCATAGGCCTAGGAGGCGTAGGCTCAAAATTGGCAAATGATGCAAAAAATACACTAAACTCAGATTGCCTTGTTATTAGTAATGACAAAAAGGATTTTCCTACAGAGGGTTCATCCATACATGTAACAACAGGTTCTGTTGTTAATCCATCTGTTCAATTAATCAGAGGCTCAACTTACAATGTTGCAGACGAGATTAAATCAAAAATTTCAGGTTATTCTACAGTTATCTTGATGAGTAATTTAGCAGGTAAAGCAGGCTCAGCCATGGCACCTGTTGTATCAGAAATATGCAAAGAGGAAGATGCAAGCCTAATCTCCTTTGCAATTATGCCTTTCAAATATGAAAAAGACAGAATTTTCAATTCAGGAGTTTCTCTAAAACGAGTTAGAGAGAATTCAGAATGTACAATAGTTCTTGATAATGATTCAATGTTAGAAAGTAACCCAGATTTGAGTCCTAAAGCATGTTATAGTATTGCAAATTCTGCAGTAATGCACGTAATAAAATCACTTGAAGCATCTGAAATTGCTTCTCAAACAAACATTCTATCAACAAGCAAAGATGGACAGAACATGGAAGACTCTCTTAGAGATTCACTAAAAATGTTATATGGTAATGCCCCACCAAATTCTATAAAACGTTCAATGTTGTATGTGGTAGGAGGAAGCAATATTCCAGTAGGAGTTATCAATGCAATTACAAATCTTACAGCAGGGATTGTCAGTGAAAGTAATTCTCAAATCGATATGACTTCAAATGTAGAAGATTCTAAAGTTGTTATGTTATCATCAATTCAAGGTATGACAAAGTTCGATAATTATGATCCATTAGGAATGATTCCTCAAGAAAATACACTGGATTGGAAAACACCTGATTGTAGTATCGATTGTGAACTAGATTTGTATCAATTAGAATAAACAGATTTTTAAAAAATAAAATTTTTTGAGAAAAATTAATCTTTCTTTGGTGCTTCTTTAGCTGGTTCTTCTTTCTTTGGTGCTTCTTTAGCTGGTTCTTCTTTCTTTGGTGCTTCTTTAGC
>NZ_JAILWA010000020.1 GCF_025699255.1 Nitrosopumilus sp.
TAGATTCTGTTAGATCTACGGATGCTGCTTTGGTGGTGTCAACTGCGTCAGTGAATGATAATGATTCTGTTAGTGAGACAGAAGCAGTTTGTGAAATGTTGTCAGTAAATGATAATGATTCTGTTAGTGAGACAGAAGCAGTTTGTGAAATGTTGTCAGTGAAAGTGATAGATTCTGTTAGTGAGACAGAAGCTGATTTGGTGGTGTCAACTGTGTCAGTGAATGATAAAGATTCGTCTAAAGATATTGCAGCTTGTTTCATAATAGTAAAGGCATCAGTAAATGTAAGTGATTCTTCTAGTTGAACAGATGCTTGTTTGTTAATATTATCAGAAATTCCAAGTGACTCTGTTAGTGAGACAGGAATTACTAAATTCACTTTATCATTCATGGTTAGAGATTCTGTTAGTGATTTTGTTAATTGAACATCTAATTCTACATGGAATTCACGATCATTAGCACCAGGCTGAGTACCCCAGCGCAAATATTTTCTGTTAGAATCTGAAGTATCTGCCTCAAAGGTTACCTGGAAGCCTAATGCAAATCCTTCTTCTATAATTCCAGATAATCCAGAAATGTCAGTGTATTCCTGCCACGTATTAACAGACACAGGAATAGATTTGGTTGCAATTACGCTATCTATACTAGGAGCACCTGAAATATCTACTTGTACTAATTTAAGATTCAAAGTTCCCCCTAGATCTCGTGTTCTAAAACCAATTTCATTACCAGCACTTAGTCCTTGGATTTTTGCTTCAGCATTGTATGCATAAGGCAAGTAGAATAGTGCAAGGTTCTCTTCATTTGAAGTTGAAGAAGTAAGGAAGAGTTGATCTTGTAGGCTACATCCATTGTATGATGTTCCAAGAGTTACAATGACAGGACTAGAGTGATCTTCTTCATCAACACAAGCACCATTATCATTAAGGCCAAAGAGTGATGTAGGTGAACCAATTATTGGTCCAAATACTGCAGTCGATACTTCGTCAGATATTGAGAGTGATTCAGACAGAGAAACAAATTTTGTTACACTGTCAACAAAAGTTAGAGTTTCAAATAATGAGATTGGAGCATCTAAATTAATTGAATCTGTAAATGATAAAGTTTCTGTCAAAGTAACTGAATAAGTTTTCTCAAATTGATCAGTGAAGGTCAAGGATTCTTCTAATTCTTCAACATACTGAGTTGCTGAAATAACATCTACCATAAATCTCTGGTTTCCAACAGTATCTTTACCCCATACCACTTGTAGATCATCTCCACCTGCGTTAGATGACTTCATTGAAATTTTAATACCAAATTGTTTACCTGCACTAACAACACCATTTAGTTCAGACAAGTCAATGTTACCTTGAATTTCCTGGACATCAGTAATCTGCATAGAATCAAGTTCAGCATTTTCAGTCACAGGACCAATATTCATTTCAACAAGGGCTACAGTGATATCTCCAGTAAATGCTGCAAAGTTTGCATTGATATCATTACCAATTTCTTTACCAGTGATTATAGTATTTTGAGCATTTCCTATTGTACCATTATAGAATGTGACCATTTTTACAACTGAATCATCTCCAGGATTAGTAGTGACTGATGTGGTGGTGGTACAGCTGTTCTGGATTTGTTTTAATGTGATAACAGTACCAGGAGACCAACCTAATCCAAGACATGCTAAATTATCACCAAAGTATGTTCCATCAGTTATTGGAAATCCTTGAGCATTCACAGAAAATGACATTGTTTCTTCTAATGCAATGATGATTAATCCTGCTGATTTGATAACCATTCCATCAACGAATGTTAGTGATTCTGTTAGATCTACGGATGCTGCTTTGGTGGTGTCAACTGCGTCAGTGAATGATAGTGATTCTTGTAGATTATCTTCACCAAATTTGGTAACTTCAACTGTTCCGTCAGAGAATGTTAGTGATTCTGATACACTTACTCCTTTAATAAGATCAGTTGTTACTTCATCAGTAAAGGTCAATGTTTCTAGTTGCACATCACCCAAAGTCAAACTCTGAACAGTAAGCCATGTTTGATCAGCAATTACTTGAAGATCAGTATCAGAAGTAGAAGATCTTAAGCTTTGAACGCTAATCACATCACCTGCATTAAGTTCAATGTAACAGCTTGATTCATGTGCAGCCTCATCATATGTGGAACCACTTGTTAAACCTCTAGTGTATGCAGAACCAAAACATGCTTCAGCATTTGCTGGACCAGAACCAGAATCAACTAGCAAGCTTGTCTTGAGTACTGTTCTAGCAGAAGAAGGAGTAGGATCTATGGTGGTTATACCATAAGAAACATGATACAGACCGTCTCTTTCTACGGTAATGTCTGTTGCAGATGCTCCTGGAGTAAATGTAAAGTCATTATCAATCTCATCTCCAGTATCCCATTGGATTTCCTGAGTAGTATCCAAATCAAGCTCTGTTACGCTGTTATGTAGTCTTAGGATCTGAATATCAGATAGTGCCCCAAGATATTCTATATCAAGATGATATCTGTTTGCATCAATTGTAGAAGTAAAGTCATCTTCATGTAGTACTCCAACTTTAACTGCATCAAATGCAGATAATTCAAGAATGGTTGATGCAGAAACTGCGCCAAGATTAGAAGAGTCTGTTTCTCTTAGGTATGAAGTATCACGACCATATTCATTTGTAACATAAGAGCCTGTACTGTTTGTCTGAAGAAGGCCAATAGCTTGGAATCTACCTGCTCCAGCTGTGGATAGATTATCCAAGAGAACGCTGTATGTTACTTTGTAGGCACCATCTTTCTTTACAACAATCGAATCAGCTGTATCATTAAATGCAAATGTTGATGAATCTATTTGTTCAACATTTGAGGTACCAAATGTCATGATATGAGGTGTAGTTGTTGAGGAAATCTGGATATTTTGATCCGTAGTAGTTCGCAAGATAGCTGTAGGATTCTTTACTTTTTGAATATGGAACCAGTTTTCATTTGTATTAAATGAAGGATTTGCAGTTGGGCCATCATCTGAAATTTTATCAAGTGCAATCCTAACTTCACCATTTGCAGCAAGTGGCATTAGACATTCACCAGTTACTGCAGTTTCAGTAATTCCATTAGAAGTTCTTGTGAAACCACCATCATAACAGAAGTTTGTTGTTGAACCGCCTGTTCCAAATCCTCCAGTACCATCAGTATCATTTTGAACCATTCCAATTATGCCATATCTTTGTTCAGCATCTTGAGTAATCATCATACCATAGTTGATTCTGTACATTCCTGCTTCACTTACTGATACAACATCACAAGAATCTGCACTAGTACATGGAGAATTAGTGTGACTAAAGATTGGATCCTCTCTGTCAGCAGGAGATGGCCATCCAAGTGTTTGGAATCCACTTGAGAAAATCATATTGTCCTCAGTATCTGTAGTTGCACTATTAATTGACAAAAAGTTTGGAGTACCGTGCATCAAGAATGCATCAGGACCATTGACAACTCTAGCACTGTTGTGTGCAAACATTACATCATTTCCAAACTGGAACATTATGTGGTGTTTACCAGGTGTCATCACACGAGATATCTCAAATCCTTCCTCAGTACTGGTATAGTTACGATAGACATATGATTCTCCAACAATTTCTGGAATGAGTGTATGTGTACCATTGTTTAGTTCTAGGAACTTCAAATCATCAGGTAATGCATCGCCGTATGTTGTTCCATTTGATGCGGTGATGATAAGATCTGCAGTACCATTTGTGGTAAACCTAACTTTCCATGTACCACCAACAACAGGATAACTTTGGACATTGATGATGGTAATGTCTGCTTCAATGTCAAACTCTTGTTCAGAGAGTTGTGGAACAATCCACTGCATTTGGTCTTCAATGCCATTTCCATCAGTATCTACAAACTCTACTGCAAAGCGATCATCAGTAGTCACATCAACCTTGCTTCCATTAATATTCCAAAATAGGCTAAATTCTACTCCTTTAGTGACTAAATTCTCAGGAATTGGTGAAAATGCTGTTACATTTGAATAATGAAGTGCTGAATCGTGTGCTACTGTAACCTTCTTTGCATATTTTCCATTTGTAGAGTTATCTGATTCTTGAGTATATGGTGCAGGAGTCATGAAGGTCAATTCTAGATTTTCAGCAGTATCATTAAGCAACAAAACTTTGAGTGGCTTGTCTTCTTGTAACAATCCACGTACTTGTTGAAGTGATGCCATTGGAACAATTGCAGAAAGTTTGTCTAGTTTTGCATCTAATTTCTCTTCTAGTTTATCTAGTTTTGAATCAAGCTTGTCTAATTTTTTGTGTGCTTTTGCAGTATCAAGATTTGCGTAATATGCAATTTTTGAGTTTGTTTCATTAATTTGGGATTGAATTGTTACAACAGAATCAAGTAACCTAAAGTATTTCTTTAGATCTTTATTTGAAATATCTGTATCGTCATACAAACCATTGACAGATGTATGTGTTGAATTTTCTATTAATTCATAATCTTTTGAATCAAAGATTACAGTTTCATTGGTTGAATTGATTGTTTTGATTGAAAGAATTTCTGCATCAGCTGGAATCTCAATTGCAACTGAATCAGTATTATTAGAGAAGGTTACATTATGTGTCCAGATTACAGATTTTCCAACTTCAATTGTATTGTGATCTAACTCAATGTTAGAGAGAATATTATTTGTTGGCGTTGTATAATTACTTGTTATAATCGTGGCATTTAATGATAAAATTTCTGTGAACATAACATCAAAAATTCCATTTAATGAAGTATTAGCATAATCTTCAAACGATATTGATTCGATTAAGGAAATTTCATTTTGTTGGTTTATTGACTCATCATTTATTTTAATATCCAAAGAGTCATTGAATGACAAAGAATCTAAAGCAATGATATTTTGTGTATCTGCAGGAATTAATGTTGCAACAACAACATCAGATATATTCATAACATCAACTGAAAAGTTCTTTGTAGAACCATTTAATTTGTAAGAAACATAATCTACAAATCCAATTGATTCAAATGGAACAGGTGCAGTTGATGTTGAGTTAACTGAAGATACTAGAATTGTTTCAGAAATGGTTGCATTATTGAGCATTATTGTCACATGATCAGTAAATGACAATAGTTGGGATTCAAATGGAATTGAAGATTCTATACCAGAATGATTTGTCATTTCTGAGTAAATTTGATTGATTTGGGCTTGGGATAGGGCATCTTTGTAAACTAAAACATCATTAATTGTACCTGAGAAATGGTTTGAGAGAGCCACTTTACTTCTAAGGGTACTAAGATATGCACCAATGATCAAATCAGAATCATTTTCTGCGATTTCAGCAGATGTTGGAGACATTTCCCCATCTAAAATAACAAATGATTCTGGAAGTGTTGTTTGAGCTTCTAAATTACCATTCAAATATAATGAAATATTCGTTCCATTAATTACGGCAACCAGATGAGACCAATCAGTAATCTGTGTTACACCAGTTATTTTTGTCCATTTAATTCCATCAAAGATTGCAAGTGTTGGAACTTTTTCAGGTGAATAAATATTGTTAATTCCAAGTACAAATGAATTTTCTTTTGAAACAACAGCAAATTCTGCTGAACCTGATGTATAATCTGGATTAATCCATGTTGAAACAGTAAGTTTGTTTAGTTCTTCATTTAATGTTTCATCTATAACTGGAATGTAATTTTGTGTATCATTAAATGTAATTGATGTATCAGTGGTATTTGTAATATCAATATTGGTTGCATTAACAATAGTTGAATTTGTAATTATTTTTGGTTTTAATACATCAACAATTACAATTTCTTTTTCTTCTTCAACAATTTGTATTGTTGTTGTATTGTATAATGATTCAATTATTGGTAATGTTTGTAAATATATTTCTAAAATTTGTTCTGAAGAAAGATATACATCAAAGATATTGATTTCTTTTATTTCACCATGAAATTGTTTTGTTACGTCATCAACAGTTCTTTGATTTTCAAGTGATGCTCCAATAACAACATCAGAAGTTGAGGTAACAGTTTCGATTGTTTTTGGTTCAAGTTGTCCATCTAATGAAATAGAAATTGTTTCTACTGATTCATTTACATTAGATATAGTACCATTTGTGTAAATTGAAAGTGTTGTACCGTTAAATGTTCCAGCTATATGAGACCAATTATTTCCAATTTGAGTAACAGTTTCTACAGTATGCCATTTGATTCCATCAAATACAGCAAATTTAGCAACATGTTCCGGTTTTATGTTGTTGTTGATGGTTAAAGCAAATGATTTTTCCTTTGAAACAACAGTAAATTCTGATGAACCGCCAGAATAATCTGGATTTACCCATGCAGTTACTGAAAGATTTGAGATATCACTAGTTGAATTTCCATCATTTGATACATATCCATCACCATCTAGAATTAGGCTAGAATCAGTTTCTTGTATGTATACATCACCTATGAAACGAGAACCATTGACCTGAGTATCAAATTTCCAAGATTCTGTAGCATTTGGTAAAATTATTGGAATTTTAACCTCTGTGGAGTTTGTGCCTGAGATAGTACCGTTGACAGGAATGGTTGTTTCTGTGG